>DOUV01000766.1:32493-44849 GCA_003520455.1 Chloroflexota bacterium
GCGCGGTGGGCCAGCACGGTCCCGACCAGCCTTCGGACGTCTGACGCCTTGACCGGCGCGCTAGGCTGTCCGTTCATCGGCACCCAGCAGGGAACCCTCGACATCTGTGAAGATCCGGCTGAAGACGTCGGTGGTCAACACTTTCGTGGATAGAGACGGATAAGTTGGTTTGAGCCGCTTGATTAACGTGACGAGTGGCGGCTCAACCAGTGCCGCCTCCCTCAGCAGATCCTCGCGCTGAAACACATCGTAGATCGGCCCATCGAACAGGACGCGTGAGTCAGACATGATTACCGCGCGGCCAACCCATTTGCTGATCAGGCGCATGTCGTGCGTGATGACAATCACCGTCTTACCCTGACCGTTCAGTTCCGTAAGGAAACCCATCAGCAGGTCGGAACTGACCTGGTCTTGGCCGATTGTCGGTTCGTCAAGAATGATGGCATCCTGGTCAACGACCAACATCGTCGCAACACTCAGCAGACGACGATGGCCCATACTGAGAGCGAAGGGTGACAGACCTGTGTGGGTCTGGAGCCCGAAGTGCTCCAGAACCTGTATGACTCTGACGGTCACTTCCTGCTCAGGGACACCACGAACACGGAGACTGTACGCGACCTCATCAAATACAGTGTCGGTGACGAACTGGTGATCCGGGTTTTGAAAGACGTACCCAATACTGTTGGTCACATCGAACAGGCTCATTTTCGTGATATCGCGCCCACGGATAGAGACTGTTCCGGGAGGGGGCTCGTTAATCTTGGTCAAGATCTTGGCCAATGTGGACTTCCCAGAGCCATTCTTGCCAATCACTGCAACGAAATCCCCCTGGTCGATGCGCAGATTGACATTTGATAATGCCCGCGCCTCACCACCTGGATAGGTAAAACTCAGGTTATTGATCTCGATCAGTGGGCGGCTCGGTTGCTCGGATGCGACAGACTCATGCCGCAGGAAAGGATGATCTGGATCCGAGAGCGCTTGTCGTTCCTCGGGCACCCTCGCCAGTGCCGCGACAAGCGGACCAAAAGCCTCGTCAACGGTGAGTGGCACCCTGGACAAGCCATCGACGACCCCGTTGAGGTGGAGCCCCAATTCTGCGATCTGGGGCATCCAAAGGCCAAGTTGTGTGGAGGATCCGGAGAACTCAGGTCCAAACACTTCTCGAGGTGACCCTGCGATTGCAATCCGGCCCTCGTTCATTACGACTACCGTGCTGACAAGGTCGATCAAATCATCAACGTTGTGTTCCACGACGAGAACGGTGATCCCGAGCTCCGTATTCAGTCGACCAAGCAGCCGAAAGACCTCCCGAGTACTATGGGGGTCAAGATTGGCGGTTGGCTGATCGAGGACAAGGATCTTCGGCTTGACAGCGAGGACCGAGGCCAGAGCGACCTTCTGCTTCTGCCCGCCGGAGAGGTGGAAGACCTCCCGATCCTGCAAGTGCGTGATGTTCACGAAGGACATCACTTCCTCTGCATTCCGGCGGATCACCTCTGCAGGCATGTTCAGATTTTCGGGCCCGAAGTAAATCTCATCTCGGACGAATAGATTTACGATCTGGGCCTCAGGGTCCTGCAGGACTTGTCCGAGAATCGTGGCCAACTCGCTGGTCGGATGATCCCGCGTGTTGCGGCCATCCACAATAACGTCACCGGTCAGACCGCCTTCGAAGATTGAGGGGATTGTCCCGTTGAGCAGGTTGACGAGTGAGCTTTTCCCGGAACCGCTCGGGCCCAATATGAGCACGAACTCGCCCGCCATCACTTCGAGATTGATATCTTGTAGGGCTGGGGCCCTTTCACCCAGGTAGGTGAACGTGACATTTTCGATGGAGATAATCGGTGTACGAGCCAGTAAGTGATGCGCCATATGCAAGTTCCTAAGAACAGTGGCTGTCATCGGCTACCCGTGGGGGTGGGACTCAAAAGCGGCAACCTTGAGTTCCACCCCACCCGCGGTGATAGTCGGTTCGTCGCTAGGCGACGCGTGCGCGAACTTCCTTGTCGAGTGCCGTCCCGCGGAGCACGCCTGCTTTGGCGACGGCGTTGAAAATCCACATACCGATGATGGCAAAGACCGCTCCGCTTACGATGCGAATGAGCACTGCGATGACGTTGAAGAGGAGTCCCTGGTTCAAGACGCCGAAGAAGTAGGCGTCAACCCAGACGCCCAGTGGGGCTGCCAGGGCTCCGGCAAGAGCGACGACACCGGTGTTAAACTTGCGGTAGCCAAAGAGTGCATAGGCGATATCGGAGCCAAGCCCTTGGAGGAAAGTTGTCAGGAGAACGATCACGCCGTTGGGGTTGCCGGAGAGGATCTGTGCGACGCCGCTGATAACCTCAGTGAGGGTCGATGCTCCTGGCTTGCGAACGATGTATCCACCTAAAACACCGGCGAGATAGAACCACCCGAGAATTGCAGCAAAGCCCATCCACCCCAACTCGCCGAGAGCCGTCATGAAGAATCGGCCGACGAACACCATGGGCGTCCCGCCGATCCCAAAGACAACGCCGATTACCGCCATGATGACGATTTCGCTGGTTGTGAAGCCTCGGAAGAACGACTGCTTTTTCTGCTCCATTTTGACCTCCGCCTGGGTGATGGAAACCAATTCCTTCAAAGCGTGGATGGTTTCGGCCCGAAGCCGTTTGAATCCCTATATCATGTGCACCTCCTCTTTCAGCCCGCAACTGGGAGGATCGAATCGAACGAAGACGGGAACGTCGTTGCGAGAGCCTGGCTGCGCGAGCCCTCTTGCGGCGCCCAGGGTTCACGCGCAGGTCACGACCCCCTGGTCCTTGAGCTGCGTGATCTCAGCCTGGGAGTAGCCCAACCAGGTGAGAATCTCTTCGCTATGCTGTCCCAACAGAGGCGCCGGGCGACGATAGCTCACCGGTGTCAGCGAGAAATGGATCGGCGAGCCGATGTGATCGACCGGGCCGGCATGAGGGTGCGTGAGGCGAACGCGCATCCCTCGCTCTTGCAGGTGAGGATCCTGGTAGACGTCCTCGATGTCATAGACCGGACCCGCCGGGACCCCGGCCGCTTCCAGGCGACCAAGCCAGTCGGACGCCTGGCGGGTTTTGAAGGTTCCCAACAGTTCTTCAGCCAGCTCGAGCTGGTTCCGCGTGCGGAGCTCGTTCGTGCTAAAGCGCTCCTCGTGGAGGAGATCTTCACGCCCTAACGCTTCACACAGGCGCGTCCAGTTGCGCTGGTTGCCCACTCCAATCACAATCGGGTCGCCGGCGGTGGGAAAGACTTGATAGGGCGCAAGGAGGCGATGGGCCGACCCCATTGGTGGTGGAACGATCTCCGTTGCGAAATAGGACGCGGACTCCCACACAGTGAGACTGACAGCCGCCTCGAGCAGGGAAATATCCAGGTGCTGCCCCTCGCCCGTCCGTAACCGATGGATGTAGGCCGCCAGGACTGCCTGCGCAGCGTATAAGCCAGCACCCAGGTCAGAGAGAGGAACCCCGACCTTTGTTGGAGGACCGTCCGGATGTCCTGTCACACTGATCAGACCGCTCATCGCTTGCGCTACCAGATCGAATCCCCCTCGATTGCGGTAGGGGCCCGTCTGGCCGAAACCAGAGATTGAGCAGTAAATCAGGCCCGGATTCAGCGGGCGAAGATCCTCATACCCCAGGCCCAGGCGGGCCATCGTCCCGGGCGTATAGTTTTCAATCACGACGTCAGCCCTGGCCACGAGCTCGCGGAAGAGTTGGCGGCCCTCTTCGGTCTTGAGATTCAGGCAGACACCCCGCTTGTTCCGGTTCACGGCCAGAAACGCGGCCGACTCGCCCTGAACAAAAGGAGGGCCAAAGCGGCGGGTATCATCACCACCCGGGCGCTCGACTTTGATAACATCCGCGCCGAGATCCCCGAGCAGCATGGCACAGAACGGGCCCGCCATCACGTGACCGGCATCGATCACAACCAGTCCGTCGAGTACTGTCGCGTTCCTCATAGTCGTCACTTGTCGCTCCGAAGGTCGCGTCGCACTCAGTTTGGGTTTCCCCGCGCCGCGGGGGGCAGCTCCTTACACATGTACGAACAATCCGCCCGCATGTGGCGCCGCATCGCATCAACGACGGAGCGAGCATCGCGCTGCTTCAGGCACTCCAGGATCGCGCGGTGATCGCTGAGGATTCGCCGCACTTCGCGCTGATCCACGGTAATCTGGATACGCGCAAGCAACAGCGGGCGTCTCACGAAGCCGATGGTCGACATCAGCCACGGGTTCGCGGCGGCCGCGATCAATCTGTCGTGGAAGGCGGTATTGATCTGGACCAGCTTCAGGAAGTCCCCCTCACGGGCGGCCTCTTCCGCAAAGGTCAGGAGCTCGTCCAGATCGGCAAGATCCTCATCGCCAAGTTTCTCGACCGCTCGTTCGATGGCCACCACTTCGAGCGCTTCACGGCAGACGTACAACTGCTTGATATCGTCAGGCCGCAGTTCGATGATCTGGACGCCGGTACCGTTACTCTCCAGCAGACCATCGTGTTCCAATTTCCGCATGGCCTCCCGGACGGGAGTCGGGCTCACGCCGAGGGTTCGGGCGAGCGTCGCTTCGGTGACGCGTGTTCCCGGCACGAGTGTCCCATCCAGGATCATCCGCAAGATGGCTTCATACGCCTGTTCATAGAGGGGCTCACGAGAGAGCTTTACAGGCATAACTTCACTATCCTCTCGCTCAGCTGCTGACGCGGATCTATACAGCCGGCAGATCGGTTATACGGAGACGGTTGAAATCAGTAACAAGCTGTGATACTATGGACTATCGACAATTGACTATAGACTATAGTACATCGAGAGAATATCACGGGTTCGGTGTAAAGTCAAGGCACCCTCGAGGCAGAGCATTGTTTTGAGGGAGAGGAGTGGCGTGTTTATCTATCCGGCGCCGTTGAGGCGGACGGCTGAAGCGCTCCGCACGGGGCAGCTCGATCTTTCCACCTTTCTTGATGATCTATGCGATCGGATTGGCCGGACGGAGCCGTTCATTCAGGCCCTCGTGCCCGAGAGGGACCGGCGCGCACGACTGCAACAGGAAGCGCAAGCCCTGCAGGCGAGTTCTCCGGATCCGAGCCGCCGGCCGCCACTCTATGGTGTCCCGGTTGGTATCAAAGACATTGTCCGGGTGGACGGCTTCCCGACTCGCGCCGGGTCGCGACTTCCGCCACACCTTTTTGACGGTCCTGAAGCGGCCGTCGTCGCGGCGTTGCGTCGAGCGGGGGCTCTCATCCTTGGAAAGACGGTCACGACCGAGTTCGCCTACTTCCAGCCAGGTCCAACGCGCAACCCGCATCATCCCGACCACACGCCGGGTGGATCCAGCAGTGGCTCGGCCGCCGCCGTCGCCGCGGGTTACTGCCCCCTTGCGCTCGGTACCCAGACCATCGGCTCGGTGATCCGTCCGGCGGCCTTCTGCGGAATCGTTGGATTCAAACCCACGCGGGATCGTATCTCCCCGACCGGGCTGATCCCCTTTTCACCTTCGGCCGATCAGGTGGGGTTATTTACGCAAGACGTAGGTGGCATGACGCTCGTCGCAGCAATACTTTGTCGTGGTTGGGAATCAATTCTCGCGTCTCAGTACTCCACACTTCCCATGCTCGGAGTGCCGGAGGGTCCCTATCTTCAGCAGGCATCACCGGCGACACTTGCGATCTTCGAGGAGCAGCTGGCAGGCCTCGCCGCCGCTGGGTGCGTCATTCGCCGGGTCACCGCGCTCGAAGAGATTGATGGCATTGCCCGGCATCACCACGACATGATCGCCGCCGAGGCCGCAGAGATTCATGCTGAGTGGTTTCAGACCTACGAGCCCCTCTACGGACCCCACATGGCCGCGATCATTCGCGCCGGTCGGGAGGTCAGTCCCCAAGCTTTGGCAGCCGCGCGGGACGGGCGTGAGTCCCTACGCCTCGAGTTGGCACGGGTTATGAACGCGGCCGGGATCGACCTCTGGGTGACACCGGCTGCGCCCGGCCCCGCGCCTCGGGGGCTCACAACGACCGGGAGTCCGGCAATGAATCTTCCCTGGACGTACGCCGGAATGCCGGCGCTGAGCCTCCCGGCCGGCTGCACCAAAAATGGCCTGCCGCTCGGGCTCCAACTCGTGGCGAGATTCGAGGCCGATGAGCAGCTGCTTGCATGGGCCGAATCATTGGCGCTGGTTTTTCCACATCGGGCAGACAGCGTCCCGTCGAAATGACTGTTGGGATACTAAAGGGTCAAGCCACCTGGAGGGATGACAGCATGGAGGAGATGCAGTTCGAGCGCAGAGGGCCGGTTGCGATCTTGACCGTGAATCGGCCAACACGACGCAACGCGATGACCTGGGAGATGTACGAGCGGCTTGTCGAGCTCTGTGAGCTCGTCGATGGCGATGACGAGATTCGAGTGTGGATCTTGCGTGGGGCCGGCGGGAAGGCCTTTATCTCCGGCACGGATATCAGTCAGTTCAAGGCCTTTCAGGGCAATCCCCGGGCAGGGCTCGACTACGAAGCAACAATCGATCGAATCGTTGGACGCCTGGCCGCAGTCCAGAAGCCGACAATGGCACTGATCGACGGCTTTGCCATAGGCGGGGGCCTCATGTTGGCCTTGAACTGCGATATCCGGATCGCTACCTCTGAGAGCCGGTTTAGTATACCCTGTATCAATCTCGGGAACTGTCTCTCCATGGCGAATTACGCAAAGCTGGTCGCTTTGGTTGGTCCGAGCCGGACACTGGAGCTGATGTACACAGGCCGCCAGCTGGACGCCTCGGAAGCGATGTCGATCGGAATGGTGAACGCGGTTGTCCCCTCCGATGACCTCGAGACATACGGGGTGGCGCTCGCCACCAGGATTGCCAGGAGCGCTCCGATCACCGTGAGAGTGACAAAAGAGGCGGTTCGGCGCATCATGGGGGGCAGCATTCCACCGGGCGATGATCTCATTCAGGCCTGCTATAACAGTCGAGACTTCCAGGAAGGCGTCTCGGCATTTCTCGAGAAGCGGTCCCCTGAGTGGCAGGCGCGATAGTACTACAGTTGTAATTAACAGAGATCTCTGGGAAAATGACCCCCGATGAGAGAGCGGAGGGTCAAGATGGAAGAGGTCGAAAACTGGGCCGCGGAACTGGACAGGCTGCTGGCACGAATCGGGGCGCGGTTCGCGCGGTCGGAAGCCCGGGAGCGGGCCGTGGCGTCCGTGAAGGGCTTGCTGAGTCCCGTCGAGCGCAAAAACGGATGACAACTGGCGGAGGCCAGTAGCGACGAGACACCGGACGGGGTGCAACAATTTCTGTGTCGGGCGGTATGGGATCCAGATGAGGTGCGCGACGACGTGATCGAGCACCTGGGTAATGGGCAGGCGGTCTTGATTGTGGATGAGACCGGCTTCCCCAAGAAGGGGACGCGGTCGGCGGGCGTGAAGCACCAGGAGAGCGGGACGGCGGGGCGGATCGAGAACTGCCAGATTGGGGTCTTCCTGGCGTACGCCACGCCGAGCGGGCAGACCGCCTTGGACCGGGCGCTCTTTCTGCCGGACGAGTGGGCCGCTGATCACGCGGTGTCGTGCCGCGGGCCTTCCGGATGAGGTCGCGCATGTCAGCAAGCCCAATCAGGCCTGGGCGATGCTCAAGCGGGCCGTCGAGCACGACGTGCCGTTTGCCTGGGTCACGGGCGATTGCATTGATGGGGATTACCGCCGTCTGCGCGTAAGGAAGCATCGCGGTGTTAGCAGACAAGCAATCTGGCGAGCGGATTCCGGGTTACTGCGCTCTGTGCGTCTCACGGTGCGGCTCGATTGCCGTTGTCGAGAACGGCCGCTTCGTCACCTTGGAGCCGGATCCGTCACACCCTACCGGTGAGGCGCTCTGCGCTAAGAGACGGGCGGTGCCGGAACTCGTCTATCACTCGGACCGGTTGCTCTACCCGTTGAAACGAACCCGGCCAAAGGGTGATCGAGACCCGGGCTGGCAGCGGATCAGCTGGGGCGAAGCACTGGACCTGACCGCTGCCAGGCTGAGCCAGCTCGCCGAAGATCGAGTTGTATTCCGAGACATTGTTGGAGCACGCCTATTCGCCGCTACCCGAATATGAAGAGCCGCTGATCGGCCCGTCTTCGCGACCGGATTTGGTCGAGCGTTTCCCGCTGATCCTTACCTGTGCCAAGCATACCCTATTCTGCGAGAGCCAGCATCGGGCGCTGCCGAGTCTACGACGGCGCGCTCTCGATCCGGAGGTCGAGTTGCATCCGGCGGCTGCCGCCGAGCGCGGTATCGGTCCTGGCGACTGGGATTGAGACACCTGGCAGGAGCGTCCGGGCGCGTGCTCGGATGAATGCCACACTTGAGCCGAATGTCGTCTGCGGCCAGCGCGGCTGGTGGCAGGCATGTCCGGACATTGGCAGGCCCGGCTATGACCCGTTCGGTCCGGACGGAGCCAATCTAAACCTTATTATCGGCAACGAGGCGATCGACCCGGTCAGCGGCTCGGTCCCGCACCGCGCCTACCTCTGTCAGATCCGCCGCGCGGATTGAGAATTCCGGCGATTACTTCAGGGCGGGTACTGCAGCACGGGAGCCTTGGCGACTGGATCTCCCAAACCGTGACACCCTGATCCCCGACAACATCGTTGGCGCGCGATTGTTCCTCGCCCGGCCACACCCAGCCCTACCAGTGTAGATTATGGAATCGTGTGTACGGGGGAGGCCGGGGCCGCGCCTTCGGCTGGACTGTGTTCCAATGTGAGCGAGGCGGAAATCGTGATCGAGTACACGAGCGTGTTACAAAATTGTCATCTTGCTTGACGCCCCTTTGCATTTCCAACTAATTGGAGTATCATTTTGATTGTGCGTGAGAGCGCTGAAGGATGAATGCCGTGAGTGCCAGGGGCACCAGAAGGGGTGCTCACGATTGTTTGATGGCGGTCCCAGGATGGCCCGTAACGATTGCGCGCCACGTCGCGTCACAATGAGAACAAACAAAAGACGACTAAGGAGTCTGGAGGACGTTCGGTTGAAGCGTGGCGCTTGCGCTCCGGTACTCTGGCGTGGCTATCCTGGTCGGTGTTCTGACGTTCCCATTCGGGTAGCCGATCCATCAGTTGGTCGGTCCCGGCGTTTTCTCCCCTTTTTGGGCAGCCCTGACTGCCACGACCTGGTATAGTAGCCTCGCGCCGGTCTTGTCAAGCGCCCGCGTTGGCTAGTTCGTCAACGCCCACTTCTTCCCGTCTCCCTTCTACTCGCAAGCTGTCGCTAGCCCAACCATGCGAACACAATGGCGTTCGTTCTCGCTGATTGCACCGTGGATCACCTGACGCAGGCCGGCCCGCATGATGAGCAGCGTGCCGCGCCTCGACCTGGCCAGTGAGACTTGCGTGCGGCCTTGTTGCTGTCGACACGTGCGGCTGCGGGAAGAACATCCTTGCAAGGGCGCGATCTGGGGAGCAGATCGGTCCTTGCTGTGGCCGGTTCAGTGCAGCCGAACGAGATAGAAAGTGGGGTCGCGCATGAACGTCGATGAGTTTGCCCACCAGGTGGAAGCCTTGTGCCTGCGCGTGGCGAGCCTGCACGAGCCGTCTCAAGACACGCCGGAGAGTTGTACGCGGCCTGTTCCGAACCGGTCGTCTCAACCTCGATCGCGCCCCGGTGGATCTGCGAAAGGTGACCCGCCAGGTTGCAAAGAGCCTGCGGGCAGTGCTCGAGCAGCACACGCTTGAACTGGTTTGCCCCAACGAGCCGCTGTTGGTCGAGGGCGACGAGGTTCGCCTGGGGCAGGTTCTCCAGAATCTGCTCGGCAATGCGGTGAAGTACAGCCCCGGAGGTGGCCGGATCACCGTGCGCCTCGAGCGCCGGGACCAGCAGGTGTGTCTGGCCGTTTCCGACGAGGGTGTTGGGATCCCGAGCGAGGCGCTTCCTCGCCTGTTCGCTCCCTTCTACCGTGCCAGCAACGTGGCAGCGCACGGGATTACCGGAAGCGGGTTGGGGCTCCACGTGGTGAAAGAGATTGTCACTCTCCACGGCGGCACGATCGAAGTGGAAAGCACAGAGGGCGAAGGCAGTACCTTTACAGTATCGCTGCCGCTGCTCGCACAGTAGCCGTTCGAACAGTGGCGAGAAGAACGTGGACGACGCTGCCGACCAGATTTTGGTTATCTTCGCTTGCCCTTTTTCCGAATCGATCTACCCCCTGGTGGCCGTGGCGGACCATCGATTGCCCGTCGCGCTCGAGCCGGCTCCCGAGCCGCGGTCCCCGGCCAGGGCAGACCACTGTCGGGCTTGCCAGAGGTCTTTGGATACTGCGGGCCTGGCCAGCCAGATGATGAAGCAGGCGTCTATGCCACCTACAATCCTCATCCTCAAGGTGTTCGTGCAGCGGCTCCGCCGGAAGCTCGGCGATGATGCCCGCCAGCCGCGCTACATCAAGACCGAGTGGAGCATCGGCTACCGCTTTCTCTTGCCCGGCACCGGGCCGGAGCTGTGAGAGCGGGTCCGGCCAGCATCATTCTGATCGTGACACTTCGCGTCTCTCACAGAAGGTCCGGCTGGCCGTTTACCAATAGTTCCGAATATTGCCCAATTGTTTACCGATGTTAACCCACAAATTGGCTCCCGTGCTGTAGACTTAGAGGCATGTTGCCCACGTTTGGAGCGTTGTGCGGGAGAGAACGGGAGGAAACCATGCCACGGTTAATCGAAGCGCTCCGGGCATTGGGCCTGGAGGGCGAGATCGCATCCTCAGGTCGCTGGGTGAAGCTCCAAGGAGAGCGCGGCTGGGTCTATGTGGTCGAGGCGCCCTGGGAGAGTGGCTATTACAGTTGGTGCGACGCTCCGGCGGAACGGGCGGTGGAGTTTTACCGCGACGCGGCCGAGGCTATCCGGGCGGGTCTGCGCCGCGGGGCCGCTCACGTGGCCGAGGCTGGCAGGGGGTGAGGCCCCGCTGCCTCTCGTGCTCTGGACAGGCGCTGGCTCGTGTCTGACGTCCTGGAGCTGCCCGGTGGTACAATGGGCGGACGGCTCGCCCGAGATAGTTGCTCCCCGTCGTCTCCCATCGTTGAAAGGAGCATGGATGGACAACAGACACGAATGGAAAACGCCGATCGGACAGAACCAGATGCGGCAATTCGTGAGTCAAGCGCGAATGCGGTCCACTGACTCGTTGAACAAACGACGTGCCACCTGCAAGGTGTGTGGCACGCTGGTCCCCAAGGGTGAAGGGGTGCGCTGGTATCGTAGATACGAGTGCCACACCATCACGTTCTTCTTGTGTCCGACCTGTAATCAACTGGCACAGGCCGTACACGTGACGGCCGCAGGGCGTTGAGCAGTCGGTTCGGCGCCGCTTGCCTGTGTGCTTGGGGAGCCCCGCGGAACCCTTGGGGCAGCGGTGCACCTGCAGAGTTCCTCGAGAATCCGGACGTAGCTGTGGGCGGGTTTCAGGCCCTGTCAGAGAAGGCGTTGACTCTAGACGTGCTACACTGTGGACGCGGCGGATGATTGCCCGGCGGCGACCTCGCCGTGGCGCTGATGGCTTGTCCGTGATCGACGCCCGCCTGCGCCAGTGTTGGTCTTGTGGTGGTTTCGAGGGGCATACATGACCATCCTACGGACGAGAGGACCGTGGCATCGAATTTGCTGGCGATCTGTGAAGCAGCGGTTCGCTGGGGCTGGTTGCCTCTATACGCTCGTGCTCTCCCTGCTGATTTGGTGGCTGCTGGCACTCATCTTGCCGCCGTTCGCCTTGTGGTTCCCGGTCGCCTCGCTCACCTTTGAGTATTTGGGATAACAGATCCGCCCATCAGGGCGTTGGCCGTTATCGCCTGGTGCTGGTGCGCCCGGCGTGAGCCGTGATCAGACTGGCACCTGGCCCGTGAAATTTAAACGATGCTGTCCTGATGTCAGGTCGAGTGGGAACGCTCTCGAGGAGGGTCAAGGGCCTGGAGAAGCAGCTCGACGTGCTCCATCGCAAGGCCAACAACAAGGTCAATAGCAACGCCAGATGCAGCAGCAAGGCCGGTAGTTCTGTCGCAGCTTGTGATGGAGCCGTGCGCAGACGATCGCTGAATAGGGGGGGTGCGGGTCACGTACCACCTCTGAACTGTACTGTGCCGGCGCCAGCACGCCGGCAGGAGGATCAAACAACAAAGGTCAACAGGGTTTAAGCAAACACCGGCCTCGTCCTGTACCTCGTACCCCGGTCGGAGAAACTCGACCCCTCCTCTTCGGCGGTTTGGCCGGCGGGCCTCGGAGCACTGCCTTCCAGATTGCTCCTCCACCAGGTTCGCTGGTGCGCATCGCGGGGATCACGGTTGTTGTTGATCGTGGCGAAGATCCCTAGAACATCGGTCAAGTCGTC
>DOUV01000766.1:44976-49931 GCA_003520455.1 Chloroflexota bacterium
GCTTTGCAATCGTCTCGGTGACTACTTGACCGGCGCTCTAGTATCGAGGTAGAAGAGCGCATGAACTGATTGGGCGAATCCAGGGCATGCCTACTCAACCCTGGCGGCTGAATGAATAGAGTGGACTAATGGTCAAGATGCGACGGATGTATGAGGGCTGGCCCGATCTAGATCTGAGGAAAGTGATGTGGGCTGAGCTCTTGCCTCGTGGTCGCCGTGAGAACGCAGCACTCATATGTCGACGACGGCGCGCCGTGCCGGCTCTTGAGCAGCTTTAATGAACGAGAAGGTGACGGCGCGGATCGGATGACATGTATCACGATGAGGAGATTTGGAATGGATGACGACGCTCGCTATGGTCGGACAGGCTACGCCGGTAGATCCTACCTGGTATCCAACCGTTATGGGTACAGCGAGCCGTCCCTGGGGTACGGCCGCTATCCCTACTCGGACGAACCGGTCTTGTACAGCAGAGACGCCGGGCGGCAAGGCTCCTCCGACGAGCCGGTGTCTTGGACCTACACCGAAGCCTGGTCGGTTCCTGGGCCGTACACCGGCCGTGGTCCTGGGGGGTATCTGCACTCTGATGGTCGCATTCGCGACCAGGTGAATGACCGTCTTTTCCGGCACGGCCAGATCGACGCCAGCGATATCAACGCCAGCGTCAACAATGGCGAGGTCACGCTGGAAGGCACGGTGGCCAGCCGCCGGCAGAAGCGCATGGCCGACGATGTGGCCGATTCCGTGGCCGGTGTCCGGGATGTCCACAACCGGCTGCAGATCCGATAGCAGCACCGGCTGATGCAGTCGCAAGCTGGATAGAGCCTTTGAGCTATAGTTCGAGCCCGGTTCTTCGCCTGGGGGATTGCGGGCGGATCGTTCTCTGCCGCCCGAATGCACCGCCCCGTCTTTTCTGCCAGATGGCGACTGCGCTGTCACTTGTATGCGGTCCAGGCGGATCCTGTGAAGTGAGCCATATGGCTCGAGCCTTGGAAGTGATCGCAATCCGTCGCGCCCGGGGCTGCGAACAGCACCTGTTCGCAGCCCCGGGCGCGAAATTAGCCCTGCGAGCCAGCCGGGCGGCGCGGCAGGCTCCCAATCGGCTGCGTGCTTCACCCGCCGCGGCTGGCGTGATAGTTGCTGTTGAAGAAATGAGAGACGTGAGGAGGTGGAGAGTTGGCAGCCCTGTTCGCGGTGGAAAAGAGGATTGATAGATGGATCGTGATAATTGGAGGCCACGAGATCGAGACCAGGACCCCTCACGCAGGGAGAGCCCCAATGGTTCTGGTTTTGGATGGGGCACGCTCTTCTGGCTCTTGTTCGCCGTAGCCCTCTTTGCCGGGCTGCTGACGCTGTTCCGAACCAATGGAGATCAGGCCACGAGGATCAGCTACAGCACCTTCCGCCAGCAACTCGAAGCCGGCACAACGTCGAACAGGTCACCGTGTCCGGGCAGACCATCCGCGGCCTGCTGAAGAAGCCGGCGAGTACTCAGATTCCTCAAGGTCAGTCGGTCACATACACTGATTTTGTCACCTACCTCCCCTCCTTTGGCGATGAAGATCTCCTCCCCTTGCTGGAAGCGAAAGGAGTTGAGGTCATGACCGAACCCGAGCAAAGTTTTTCGTGGGGCGCTCTGATCCTGAATGCCCTGCCATTTATTGTTCTTCACGCTATCCGCTGGCCCATCGCTCACGAGTCAGGGAGGGGCCCACGCTTCAGACGCGTTCTTCTGAGAATGATCGCCGGCCTCCTGCTCCCCTTCAACCTCGGCCGGCTCGCCGAGGACATCCTCGATGTAGAGCATCTTCACCACGACGAGCGAGGCGGCCAGCAGAGGCACGGCGAATACGAGCCCACGAAAGCCGAGTAGCGCTCCCATCAGCACCTGGCCCGAAATCGTGAAGGCTGGCGGCAAGGCCACCGCCTCCCGCTGGACGAGCGGGGTTACCAGGTGGCTCTCGATGAACTGAACGCCGATCGCGAGCAGGATGGTGTAGAGTGCTTTCATCGAGCTCTCTGTCAGCGCCACGAGGGTGGCCACTGTCCCCGCAGTAATAGGGCCGAAGTTCGGAATAAACGTCAGGAGGGCCGCCAGGAGACCCAGGGTCAGCGGGAGCGGCACGCCGAGCAGCCACAACCCCAGGGTCTTGAGCACGCCAATCACGGCCATCGCGGTCATCTGGCCCAGCAGCCACCACCAGAGCGAGTGCTTCACGGCGTGCAGAACCTGAGCACCCCGATCGCGCTTCCCCCTCGGGATGAGGCGGAGGAACCCGTGCGTGTACAGGCCCGGCTCAATCGCAAGGTAGACGCCAACCGCGAGGATGATGACCAGATCGGTCAGAACCCAAAAGTGGTCGAGAAGATGCCGGTGACTCTGGCGAGCAGGTTGCGTTCTCCGGGGAGCATCGAAACGAGAGCCGGTGTCTGGGCGAGAAGCGCCCGGCTCCAGGCGTACTGGTTGAGACCCTGCGCCAGCTGGTCCAGCGCGCGCGGGATTCGCACGGCGAGTTGATCAACTTGAGCGGACATGCGGGGCCCGAGCAACAGCACCGCCAGCCCAAGGAGACCGCCGAGCGCGAGCACGATGACGAGGAGCGATCACTCTTCGGAGAGCGGGGTGCGCGCGCTCAAGCGATCGCTGAGACCACGCAAGAAGACCGCTACCAGGATTCCACCGAAGACCAGCAGGAGCACGCTCGCGGCGTACCGTACAAGGGCCAACGCAACCGCGGCCAACACAACGATTCCTACGGTCACGCCCACGCGGCGGATCACCGTATGGCACTCGAAGGTCAGGCTACGCTGACTGGCTCCGGCGCGCTTTCGCCGGTCTTCTCTCTCTGACTCATGCATCGCTTGCCTCGCCGCCGTGGCCCTGTCGCCGGCCGCACGTGCCGAAGACAAATGACGGGACTGTGGCACACAACTTGCCAGACCAGATACAAGCAAGCCCTGTACCGAAGTGAGGGAGCCATGCCGATTTGGCCGCACGACTGGGCGAAAATTCTCTTGCCCCAAACTCCGCTGCTCGAGAGCATGGTTCGCATCTCAGTTGTTTACCTGTTCCTGGTCTTCTTGCTTCGGGTTGTCCTCAAACGCGAGTCGGCCGGTACAAGTATCAGCGACTTACTCGTGATTGTGCTCCTGGCGGACGCCGTACAAAACGGGATGGCCGGTGGCTACACGTCGGTGGGCGATGCCCTGATCCTGGCCGCGACGTTGATATTTTGGGACTGGCTGTTGAGCTTCCTGGCGTATCATCAGTACTGGTTCTTTCGCCTCGTGCGTCCCGAACGTCTGCTGATCATCAAGGATGGGAAGATCATCAAGTCCCACACACAGAAGGAACTCCTGACACGAGAAGAGCTTGAGGAGCAACTTCACCTGCAGGGGATTGACTCAATCTCCGAAGTGGCTGAAGCCTACGTGGAGCCGAGTGGGCAGGTTAGCGTGATTCCCAAAGGCGGTGGGGAGGAGCGTTCTAAGCAACGGCGGCGCGCCCGTTTCTGAGTCGGCCCCCAAAGTTGCCGGCATTTTTGCCAGACGCGCACCGTCGTCGGGATCGGGGCCGAGGGCTGGGTTCTGTCTCTGCCGGCTGGTTTCGCGCTGGGAGATGGTTGCTACGAGGAAGTAACCCCAACCACTCCTCTCCAGGTGCTCCAGCCGGATCGTCAGATCCAGCAATCGGGGCCTGGATCTGGCGGTCCAGGCTGAGCGATGGTCGCCTCAGCTGCTCCTGCCGGATCGTCAGATCCGGCGGCGCAGGCCTGGATCTGGCGGTCCAGGCTGAGCGAGGAAGTGACTCACAACTCAGCCCTCACAACTCTCCTTAGCCTGGCGCACCGGTCAAAGAGGCAGACTTCCGAAGTTTTCGGACGGCTTTCCGCTAGCCTCCCCGGCCGCTACGAAGAGCCGCAGTGTGCCAATTGACCCTGCTGCGGCAGACTTCGGAAGTCTTGCAGACCGAAATCTCGTTTGGGTCTTATCGGGTGGTCTCTTTCGAGGCGGCCTCCCGCGCCGGCGAGACGGCACCCGACCAGTGGGAGCGCGGGGGCGACCACTCGTCGCACGAAGGCGAGCAGGGCCAGCACGAGCGGGAACTCGATCCCGATCACAAGCAGTCCGATATAGGTCAGCAGGCCGATCGCGGTCGCGTCGATCACTGTTCCGCGGATGTAACCACCCATCGCTTGCCCCATCTCTCCCAGCACATCTTTTACTTGCTCCCGGCGGTCCCTCGGGAAGAAGGACAGCGTGAATTGGCGTAGGCCTGGCAAGGCCAGGAGCCAGTAGATAGACAGGGTAACGATCAAGACCAGTTGGAACGTCGCAGAGACGATGAGCAGCGGGAGCGAGGCAATCGCCCCTGCAAAACGAGTGAGTTGCGACTTGAGGAAGTCAACGACACGCCCTTGCTCCAGCGGGTTCCAGCGGTTGATCCACTGCTGGACGGTATCGATCAGTTGAGGGGCCCAGTCTACTGCTTCCTGTGCCTGACTACTCAACGCCGGGATCACCAACCAGCCAATTCCCCCGAGGATGAGAAACGCGACAAAATAGAGCAGAAGGACGGCCGCTACCCGCGGCAGCCAGCGCTCCAACCGAGCGACCAGTGGGGCCAGTGCCAGGGCGGTGGCGATTGCTGCGAGAAGCAGGGTGAGAGGGCCCGCGAACTTCCAGGCCGCGAACAGGAGGACGAGCAAGACGCCCAGGGCGGCCGCCCCGATGGTCGCTGCTCGCCAGTCCAGCGCTTGCAGGGCCATACTGAGTCGCGCCGGTTCCTCCACCAGCGCCTGCCTCGTATTTTTCTGATCATCAGTCGGCGGTCGTACTGTACACCTCCTATTCATCACTAACAGGACGTACGCGGTGCGAGGTGGTGATTCAAGGTTGATGGCTCAAAGAAGAGGCATTTGGCTCGGAGGGTGCGCTTTCGCGCGCGAAAGCGC
>DOUV01000766.1:50014-50662 GCA_003520455.1 Chloroflexota bacterium
ATACTCCGTTCGCAATTCAACCGCCTGCATAACCTCCTGTAACTAACAGCTCTGCCAGGAACGGGGGTGCGACGCACGTTCTGGAGCGCATCCCACCCCCGCGTCAACGACTCCAACAGGCACAACAACGCCAGCGTCGCGGCCTGTTACTGGGTCACGGTCAACTCCAGTTTCATCCCCTGCTCCGCGTGGTTGTCCACGGGACAGTAGACCTCGTAGGTGCCGGGTTGCAGATCAACCTGCATCTTCCGTGTCTCGCCCGGCTGGAGGTTGGAGTCAAAGACCTTCTCCAGCCCCTGGCCCTCGATCTCAAAATTGTGCTCGATGTTCGCTGCGTTGGTCACCTCAAAGGTGGTTGATCCAGCCGGTAGTGTCATTGGCATGTCGATGTGGAATGAGGTGAGCGTCACCGTCACCACGTTGCCGCCAGCCACGGCGGTGCCGGTCATCACCCCGGTCTCGGTGAGCCCACCGGTTGCGCCGACCGTTGGTGTTCCCGCGAGGGCAGTCAGTGCCGCGCCCGCGGTGGCTTCCGCGGCCGGTGCCGCCGATTCCACGGTCCCCTGGATAGCTGGGACGGCTGCCGCGGGTGTCTGGAGCGCTGCCCCCTGGCCGGCGCAGGCCGCCAGGGTGGCCAGCAGGGCGACC
>DOUV01000132.1:0-3053 GCA_003520455.1 Chloroflexota bacterium
GTTGGGTGGGCGCCGTCGCGGATGGTTGGGCCTGCGCGCAGGCACTCAACACGACTGCGGCCAGGAGCGCTGCGAGAAGCACCAGGCGCGTTTTCATCCCCTCACCTCCTATTGATCGTCCTTCAGTTCTCCTAAGTTCCTCTACGTTCCCCTGAGTTCCCCCCGCATCAGCAGATCAATGCGGCAGGAGAGTTCTATGGGCAATCCTTTCGTTAACGGGAGCGGGTCAGAGTGATTCGCCACTCCGGCGATCCGATTTCCTCGATTTGGGCCGCGAAGCCGAGCCGCACCGCCTGGGTCGGGATCGTCTCCAACGCGGGTGCGTGGTCCGTGATGACCTCCAACCCATCGTCGTCAGCCTTCAACCTTTTCAAGGCTTGCACCGTCTTCATCATGGGATAGGGGCAAATCTCGCCCCGGACGTCGAGCTGTTTGTGGGCCATTGACGGCCTTCCTTTCACTGTCTTGTCTGAGAGTCACACCGTTACGCGATCCGCTGGATGATGTGCGTCCCGATCCAGGCGCCGACGGCCAGGAAGAGGGCGAAGACCCAGCCGTTGAGCGCCAGCGACGGAATCGCCGAGAAGAAGGCGCCGATGGTGCACCCCATGGCGATGCCCGCACCGTAGCCCATCGCCAGGCCGCCGCCCAGCGACTGGACGTAGCGGGTCTTCTGGCGAGGCAGGCGAATCTTGAACTCGCCGGCAAAGAGGGCGCCGATGAATGCACCGAAGACCATGCCCCACACCAGGAAGAACATGTGATTGAGAATGCCGCCACCGCCCACCTCAAGGGCGCAGCCGGGCAGTTTGTCGGCACCCAGCAGTTGGCCCGGGCCGACGCCCAACCAATTGGAGAAACCGATGGCCCACCGGGAGAGTTCGCCGGTGAAGCCCCAGGGATGCGCAGCCGTAAAGAGGAGCACGTTGAGCCCGCCCAGGACCGCGCCGCCGACTGTCGCGCTCCAACCGTGGACGAAGACCCGGCGCAGCGTGTTGTCCAACTTGGAGGCGAAGGTCTCCTCATCACCGGCCTGGAAGGGCAGGTCGGGCATCACCAGCCCACCCCGGCTCTCCCACCAAAGCACTAGCACGTAGACGGCCACCAGTCCGAGCACGGTGGCAATGACGGCCCCGCCGTAGCCTAGCGCCGACGGGAGCCAGAGTCGCGGGCCGTGGCCGATCTGCACCTGCCACCACCAGTTCCAGGTGTAGCCCGCTACGAGCAGGCCACCCAGGATACCAGCAAAGCTGACCCACGACGCGATGTAGCCCTCGCCCATCCGGTAGATGCTGCCGGAGACGCAGCCGCCGGCCACAACCATCCCGGCGCCGAAGAGTAGCCCACCCAAAACAACGTGCCAGCCGAGCGGCAGCACGTTGGCCTCCAACGGGAGAACACCCAGAGAGGCGTTGGGGACTTGCTGATTCATCACCACCGCGAAGCCGAAGGTCGCCACCGCCAGCCCGACCAGGACCCCTTTCATGTTGCGACCATGGCGCAAGAGGAAGATGTCCCGGAAGGCGCTGGCGAAGCAGAAGCGGCTGCGTTGGAGAACGAAGCCAAACGCCAGGCCGGCCACCCAAAAGAGCGCCGTCTGGCCATCGAGCCGGTTGGCCAGCCAGAGAATCGCGGCTGCCACGGCCGTCGCAAGCAGTCCCACCCAGATCTGCTGGCGCACCTTCACCTTTTCGGTGTAGCCGAGCGAGCAGGCAACGGCGCGCAGTGGCGACTGTACGTCTCGCGGGTCAATATGTGTCGTCAACGGGTCCCCCTCCATTCTCACCACCCTGATATCGTGACCATTCCAACCAGGAGCCGTCGTACAGCCGCACATGGGGATAGCCCAGGCTGCGCAGGAGCAGGTAGGTGTGGGCCGCACGCACCCCGGAGCGGCAGTAGGTGACGATCTCCTTGTCCGCTGTGACGCCCAGCTGCGTCAGCTCGGCAAGCAGCTCGCCCGCCGGACGGCAAGTGTCCCAACTCCCCGCCGGGACACCGTTGATCCAATCCCAGCAGATCGCCCCCGGGATGTGGCCCTGGGCGTACTCGCCCGGCGCGCGCGTATCCAGCAGGACGAGCGCCGGGTGGCCGATCCACGCTCGAAGCCAGTCCCGTTCGGCGAGGTGGCCATCTTCGGGTTGGACGACGAAGTCGGCCGGCGACGCCACGAACCGATCCGGCGTCCAGGGGCCTCCCTCCTCGACCCAGCGATCGGACCCGCCGGTGAGGACGGCGGCATTGGCGTGACCGTAGCGCGCCAGCGCCCACAGAAGTCGTGCCGCCGGCAGCCCCCAATTGTCGTCGTAGATCACAACGGCCTGCCCCTGGTCCACGCCCAGCCGGCTCATCGCGTGCGTGAAGAGCTCAGGCGGGACCAGCATGCCAGGCACGCCATTCTGGATCTCGTCGAAAGCAGCCAGGTCAACCCAGACGGCGCCCGGGATGTGGCCTTCGTCGTAGCTCTCCTGCGCGCGAACGTCGAGCAGGCACAGCGTGGGGTGGTTCAGATGGTGGGCGACCCAGTCAGGGGATACGATCGGACCAGGCACATGGAGGCGAACTCCCGATGTCTGGACTTCAGCAACGGTCGCGGTGCTCATCACAATCTCCTCCAGAACAGCTATCATAACGCAAGCAGCGCCACCAGGGATGGGTCTGTGGCGCTGCAAAAAAGGCGCCCAGGGGAAACTGAGCGCCCGTTGAATCCGGTCCCACCTCCCCATCTGCTGCGAACGCGGAGGTCGGTGGGTGCTTGGTGATCCAGCTAACGGTCGCGAGTAGGCTCCCGTGCCGGAGACGAACGCCACTGCCTCCGCAGTTGACAGGAGCAAGGACAACACTTGAAGGGAACTACACCGGTTTGGGATATCATGTCGTCACACTATGCCGTATTGTAGTTGAAAGTCACGAGAGCCTCAAATTCATACTATTACCACGCGAGGGCCGGTCCTTTCTGTAAGCCCGAATACATTCGCGCAACGAGCATCCCGGGAAGACCACCGAGCGGCTGGACGTCATGGCTGGGACCTGGAGGAGCAACCCCAGGCGCG
>DOUV01000132.1:3138-7452 GCA_003520455.1 Chloroflexota bacterium
GCGACGATCTCGCCTTGGCTTCCCCCACAGATGCGGGCAGGGTGCCTCTCACTTCAGTGACACAGTCGCCGAGGCAGACCCGCCCAGACTACTGCGAACCGTGATGTTCTGTGGGTTCACCGGCCAGCTGTACTGGCCTTTGTACGTCCCACCCCCGGCATTGTTGAACGTGCCGATGGCCCCACCCGTCGCCGTCACGTAGACCATCAGCGTCGCCAATGGGCCGTTTGCCACGCCACGTCACCGGTTTGCCGGATTGGGTATCGGCGGCAGATCCCACCCTTGTGTGTGGGTGACGGCAGTGTGGAAGGAGCGAGCAAGAATCCGAGTTCGGTCCAACCGAGAAGAAGCAGCATGCCGACCGTTGCAGTTCTGCCCCACCGCAGCGGAAGCATACGGACTGGCATCAGCCTTCTCCCTCCTAGTTCTACTTACGCCTCTAGCAGCAGTCTTGGATTGCTTTTGCCAGGTCACTTTGGTTGCCCCGCCATTCGCCAGAACGCCGTTGCGACCGATAGCTACTCCATGGGTAACTCCTCCGCCGCTCGGCCTGGATTGTCAAATCCAGGCCTATCAGGGGCCACCTTAGCCGGGAGCGGCGGAATAATTACCAGAGCCCTCCGCCGCTCGGCCTGGATGGCCACATCCAGGCCTATCAGGGGCCACCTCCGCCGGGAGCGGCGGAAGAGGTACCAGAGCCCTCCGCCGCTCGGCGCGGATGGCCACATCCAGGCCAATGCGGGGCCAACTCAACGAGCTGATCGTCAGATCCGCCGGGAGCGGCGGAAGAGGTACCTCCATGGAACGAAAGGAGCCCAGGAATCGACCGGCGTCGTGGCCGGCCGAGCCTGAGCCCCTTTCGTTCCTCCCCTTCTATCAAGGTAACAACATACCCGGCACTCACCGAGCAGGTTGCTTTACGACGTTCGAGAACTTGTTGGGGGACGGATGGCACAGTGCAACCATCGGTACCCAACCAAGGTGACTCCACACAGCCTCGATCCACACTCTGAGACGCGAAATCAGCCTGCTCGCCGCGTCATCACGTTTCACGCAGCAACCAGTCATGGACCGGTGAGGAATCACTCCGGCGCGCACATCAGCCCGCATCTTCCCTGGCATCGACCCCTACCGCGTAGTCCTGGCCTTCCCACCGATCGCCAGGGGTCCAGCGGAAGGTGAAGCGGATCGGGGCGCGCTGCTCGGGCGCCACCGGGATGTCCACGAACTCGATACCCAGGCCGGTTGCGCTGGAGCGTGTCTCCTGGACGTCTTGCCACTCATTCTTGGTCCAGATCAGGTGGAAGGATGCCGGGGCCTGGATGCGGAGCACGGATCCGGCTTGGACGAAGCGCGCCTGGCGGTTCGGCTTCCAGATCTCGAGGGAGCTAGGCGCTGTACGGTTGCGATAGCGCTCGGCGACCGCGGGGAGGAAATCGACAACCTGCCCGTCGACCGTCGAGCGGAGCAACTTGATGTACTCGGCATGCGCCCACATGAGCGGCATCGCGGAGCCAGTCGGCCGGCCGCAGAAGAGCCCCCACTCGGGCTGGTCCGCCTCGTCCCACACTTGTTCCGGGAACAGGCCGACGGCGTGCGCGAAGCCCTCCATCGCCCGAATGAACGGGTCACTCGGGCGACCCGCGGCCAACTCGTAGTGGCCTCGCTCGCCGGTGAGCAGGGGCCAGGCCCGGCCCTTGCCCCAGCCTTCGAACGGGCCACCATCCGGCCGCTGGCCGTAGCCGTCGTGGTTGTAGCGGCGCCAGCACGGGCCGAAAGGCGTCTCGACCTTAAGAACAGTGTCCACCACCCGGAGGGAGTCCTCGACCAGCCGGTCGCCTGGCGGGCGGATGCCATACCGGACTAATTCGAGAAACCCGGCGTCTACGACGTCCTTGGCCGGGACCTCGGCTCGCTCGCCGGGGCGACGGTTAGCGATCTGCAGGAGGCCGCGGTTGGGATCTTCCTGTGGTCGCGGATCGTTGACGTCGGTCGGTGTGATCCGGATGTAGTGCCGGGGGATGCCGGGAACAAGCGCCCCTTGGGTCGTGACCGTCCAGGCCTCGACATGACATTCGAGAAAGTCGGCGTACTCCTGGACGAAGGCCGCCATGTGGTCCTCACCGCGCTGGCGCATCCACTCGGCAGCTGAGGTAAGCGCGGCGATATTGGAAGCCAGAGTCGCCGGTGAATACCCGCTGTTCTCTTCCCAGCGCTCCTGGGGCGTGGCGGGGCCCTGGCGAATCAGGTAGGATGCTGCCCGCCGCACCATCGGATAGGGATCGAAGTCTTGGAGAGCCTGCATCGTGTGCAGCCGCCAGGCCAGCAGGATCGGAAAGGCGACTTCGTCGAGCTGAATCCCGCGCCAGTACGGCTCACCGTTGACCCAGAAGTTTTGGTAGAAGCCGCCGTCCGGCCGCTGCGAGATCGCCAGGTAGATGAGCGCCCGCAAGGGCGTGGCGGTGTTGTTCGTAGCGAGTAGCCCCATCGCGCTGTTCACCATATCCCGAGTCCAGACCAGGTGATAGCCGCCCAGGCCGTCTTCATCTCCCTTCGCCTCACCCCAGGGGATGCTGAGCGAGGCAATCATTGCGCCCGGGTAGAGTTTGTCCTCATGCGCCAGGAGCAGGCTCTCGCTCCGGTGGTAGAGGGCGCCGCCGTCGCAGGCCGCCTGCTCCAGGGCCCTGAGATGCTTGCACGCCCGTCGCCACTGCTCGGCGAAGCGCCGCCGGTGCGCTGCAAACGGAATCCCGAGCGATTGAAAAAGGCAGGTCGCCGCGTTATGGAAGGTGTTGCCAAAGGCCAGACCGAGCGTGAACTCCGTTCCCTGGCCGAGGTCGAGTTCCCCGAGGAGCGCGATGTTGCCATCGAAGGCGCAGTCGAACTCCCAATCCATCTCGTAGTCCGCGGCCAGGTCTTGCCAGCCATCGTTGATACCGGCATACCCGTAGGAGCAGCGCAGAAAGGGAACCGAAGCGCCGAGCGCCAGCCACACATTGCCCTTGTGAGCGCAGAGGACCTTCCGCTCGGCAATCGTGACGAGACGCCCGCTGTTGTCCCAGCCGCCGACTTCGAGGTGGGGCGCACAGAGGACGAAGAGCCTGAGTTGCCGCCGCGTATCAGGCTCGGCTTCCACCCGCGTATGGATCAGGACGCAGGACTCGTGCGGATCGGCGATGATTTCCTTGACGATGCGGTAGCCATACGCCGGGGATGTGCTGGTGACACGAACTCCCAGCCCATGCGGCGAGAGCGCCTCGACCCACGATTCCAGGTGGCGCTGCTCGTCATGAAAGAAGGTCTTGCCGTCGGTGATGAGGTACTGCAGGTCACGGATCTGCGGGCGATCGATCGTCGGATAGTAGACCTCGTTCAAGATGCCTCGGGAGAGGGTGTACCAGACTCGACTCGAGGTGGAGTAAGCGGTGCCGACAGCATCCTTGTCCCCGCGTGTCCAGCGAGGCGCACTGCCAGGTCCGCCCGGAGCCGGCCGGGTGCATAACTCATCTTCGTTCACAGGGTGCTCCTCTCGGGTTTCGGCCCATCGCTCTCCCTACACAGTAGCCCCCGTATCCGTTGTCGATCTGTCAGGCTTATTACAAACTGCATCGAAGTTTGGCGCCGCTTCTCTCCGACCGCCGTTCTCTCGAACTGCGAAGGCTACATGAGCAGGGCGCCGATTTGAAGTCGGCGCCCTTTGTTCACGGCTTGGGTGTCGCAGGACCGTCAAGGACAATGCGTCGCCTCGAACTCGTCAAGTGCGGCGAGCAAAGTCCCCAGATCGCTGACGTGCGGGCTGGAGATGATCCCAAGTTCGTAGAAGAGACGCGCCACGTTGCCAAGCCCGAGTCGGGGCGTGGACTGACTGGACGCGTGCCGGCCAATGCCCTGCTCGGCAAGCGCCCTCTGCGCTGTGACAACACCCCAGCAATTGGGGTTGGCGGGCTTATCGGCCAGCACAACTTGAGGGATGCTGCTTGCGAGCAGTATGAGGAGAATGGCAACCAGACCTACCTTGCGCATAAGACACCTCCTTGATTCAGAGCGACGCTCACATCCTACGGCTTCCCGAAGGACACTTCCAGATCAAAAACTGTTCATTTCATGCTCATTTTTCCATACTCGATCCCGGCGTACGAGACCGGGGATACAGGTGCCGGCTCTGCCCGCGCAATGCCCAGGCCACACCCACCAACACCGAAGCCCGTGGGCAAGCACGAGCCACAAAAGCACCGGGAAAAGCTGAGGCCAAGGCCGATAGGGCTAGCATTTCTCACCCACTGTTGCCCCTTTCCAAATTCATCCGACCCCCAG
>DOUV01000132.1:7531-13184 GCA_003520455.1 Chloroflexota bacterium
GGCACCCTGTCGGGGGGCCGGCCCCCAGCCGTGGTTTCAACCGCCGGGCTCCTCCGCGGCGGCACAGGCCGCCCGACTGCCCGGCTCCGAACCCGAAACCGCCTTCACCTGGAAGATCGGGCCGCTCTCCAGGGTGTGGCCCGTCTCACAGTGGTGGCACCGGGAAACCATCAAGCGTGCCAGGCCTGGCAAAACGAGCGCCCCTCTTCGACCGCGACCCCGCACGCCTGACAGCCACAACCGTCCGGATGGAAGTGCGTGATCAGCCGCTCAGCACTTCGCCAGAGTATATCCTTATCGCACACTTTCTGCAGATGAGCAAGCACGTTCTCATCCGCGAGTTGAGAGCAGTGGGCTCGGCCAGAAGCGGGGTACCACGGCTCCTACTCCCCCCGGCCGGTGGGCGATGAGACGAGTACTCGCAGGTAGTTGATGATGTTCCACCGATCCTCAGGGCGAATGGCCTCGCCCTGGGCCGGCATGGCTGAGCCAGGAATCCCATTCGTGATCCAATCGAAGATCGCAGCATCCGTGTGCAATGGAACGTGAACCTGTAGGTCGGCCGGGCCCGGATTCAGTCCTGCCGCCGCCGGGCCATCACCACGACCGGTGGCCCCGTGACAGGCAGCACAGTGCTGGCCGTAGAGCACTCTCCCCCGGGCGATTGATGCGTCCGTGGGTGGGACTGGATTGGTCGTGGAGGCCGCCGCGCCGGACAGGGCGGTGAGATCCAGGGCCTGGAGGCCGCCGGTCACGAGCAGCAAAATCCCAATCGCCAGCACCAACACCGAAAGGGCGACGAACTCGCGCTGGCGGCGCAGCCAGAACGAAAGCAGCGTAACACCCAGCCCCACGCCGATCAGGCCCCACCCCAGCCAGTTCCCCAACCCGCTCCCCCCAGTCTCATTGGCCGCCGGTTGCACGCTTTGGTCAACCGTCAGATCGTAGCGCGTAAACAGGTCATAGCCATCGGGGCGCTGGATCTGTAGTTCAACACGCCAGCGACCGGTGATGCTCAGAAACGCGCCTTCGGCCACGTAGTGACCGCCTCCCTGTGGCTCGGCAGTTGCCTCGCTCGCCCCAAGACTCGGATCGGGCGGTGTGAACTGCAGGCGGACCCGCCGGGCGTTGTCGTAGGGATCGCCGCTGGCATCCGTCAGCACAACCTCAAAACGAGCGGGACCTGGACGCGGCGGACGGAGGGTCAGGGCTGCACGGAGCGGCCCCACTGTCTCTCGCAGGGTGAGCGCCGCCGTCTGGCGGGCCTCGAGGGCGCTCTTGGCCGGGCCAAGCCCGGTCAATACGCCCACCACCGCCAGCACCACGAGGCCCGTCACCGTCTCGGCCCGCAGGGTGCGAACAAAGCCGTGGCGGGCCGATTCAGCCGTGCCGAGGCGCCGGCGCCAGTGGAGCAGGTTCAGCCCTGCCAGCCCCAGCAGTGGTACGAGCAGAACCAGCTTGACCAGCAGAGTCTGCCCGTAAGCCGTCGCGCGCAAGGCTTCGATCGAGCCGACGTGGAGCCAACCACTATACAGACCCGTGATGATCAACGCTACAACGGACGCGATCCCCAGGACTGAAAAGCGGCGCACCAGCATGCCAAGTCCGCGTTCCCAGCGGTCCGGCGGCGCCGAACGCAAGGCAGGAACACTCACGATCAGGAAGTGGACAAGCCCGCCAATCCAGAGACTTGCCGCCGCCAGGTGCACCCAATCATTGAGCACTGCAGCCGCCCGGTCTTCTTTCACCGCAGCACTGTGGCTGAGGGCTGTGGTCGTGGCGAGCAACCCACCAGCGAGCGCGAGTCCCAGGAGGAGAAGAAGGCGATCACCGCGTCTCACGGCGCGGTGGGCCACAACGGCCAACAGTTCCAGAAGAATAACGCGGAGAATCCAGTCGCCTCCGAAGCGGCTCTCCAACAACAGGGCACCGAGCGTACGCAGCGAGCCAAGTGCCTGAAGCTGAGCGAGCAATGCGAGGAGGGCGCCCCCTCCCAGCAGACCCAGCCCAACCGCCACCATCCGGCCAAGCCGGCGATCACCGGACTCAGGCGGCAGGCGGAGCGTGGCCCGGACGGGTCCCCAGAGGGCCAAATGCATGCCGAAGCCGCCCACGACGAGGGCTCCCCCGATCAACGCCAGCACCCGCGCCAGCACATCGAGCGGCCGCGCCTCGCCGAAGTTCCCTGGTTCAGGGCCGGCGCTGGTAGCGACTTGAGGCGTTGCCACCCCGCGCCCAACGATGAAGGGATAGACGCCCCGCGTCAGGTGACCATCCACCGCGGAGAGCGCCCGCCAGGCGACCGTGTAGACCCCGGGGTCAAGCCGCGGCAGTGCCAGGCGCATGACAGTCGCGTCCGCGGGATCAACCCTGGCCTGCGGAGTGGTCAGTCGCTGCCCCGCGGCGTCCAGCAGTTCGATCGCGCTGCCCGTCGCCTCCAGCGCTTCGCTAAACTCGAGGATGATCTCGGGCGGCGCCTCTGGATGAACCGAATTCGGCTCAGGTGTCGCGCGCAACAGGTTGGCGTGCGCTGCGGCCTGCCCATGAACGAACACCAGCAGCAACGCGGCCAGCAGGACCGCGCGGTGCATCCACCTCTTCATAGTCATCAGCATCCTTGAATGTTACCGGCGCACCAGCGCCACGCCGCCAACGATCACTCCCAGTACGCCAGCCACCAGACCGATCAGCCCAAAGAGCCGGGCGCTGTCGGCGGCCTGCGTTGCCGCAACCGCCTGGCCCTCGAGGTCACTGGCCACGCTGACCGGCTCCGGGAACTGCAGTGCCGCCACAGGATCGACGTCACCGAACTTGCCATCCGCCGAGTTGAAGCGCTCGGCGATCTGAGTGCCGCTGATCTCGCCGGTGATTTGGAAGATGTAGCTGCCGGGGCGCGTGGGGATGATATCCGCTGTGTAGGCGCCTGGCTGACCGAATCGTGGCCGCAGTTCCAAGGGCATGCTTTTATCGCCGTAGATCACGTCGGCCTTGAGCGCCTGCTCTAATCCGCTGACCGGTTGCGCGTCGGCTGTCGTCATGACGCGCAGATCTAAACCGTTGGGCTGCTCGACCAGTGCCGGTTCCTCGCGCCACCCAACGATGAACGTGAAAGGGCCAACGTCGCGATGCTCATGCGCGAGGGCTGTGCCGAGCAGCGTCAAGGTCAGAAGAAAGGTCAGCATCAGAATAACGCTGATGCGCCGCACGCGCGGGTCAATCGAAAGCACGTGAACACCTCCAAGAGAGCAGAATGAGTCGCGGAATACGGGATAGGCAGCAACGCACCACCGGGGGACGATGCTGTGGACAGACGCCACCGATCCGGGTGGCGCGTGCTGGTGCGTCGATTACGGCTGGGGTTGGAGGGGTATCACGCGAAACGCGGCGGGCGCCACAGACGCCATGAGAGGAGAAGGGAGAGAAGCGGGAATACGCGCCGCCCAAGTCTGCTCCACATACCGGGAGCGGCCAGCAGAATCCCCGCAGCGAGCAGGCCGACGGCGGTCAGCAGGACTGTCTCCGGCCCGCCAGGCGGCACACCGGGGGCATAGGCGAACCGGTCCAACAGCGTTCCCGGAAGGGAATTCGCGGTCCCCAGTGCCGTTGGGCCGCGATCAAACACCCAGTGCACTCCGTGAGTATGGTTCGATGAGACGCCAGGCACACAGAGCAAGGGCATAGCCAGGCCAAGCCAGAGCAAAATGAGAGTGTGGAGTACCCAACGCCCGATCACTCGCCGCATGCAATCACCAGAATCGCTGCAACCTGACAATCATGATCACTATTATAAAGATACGGCCGAGTGTGTCGAGTTGGATGACCAGGATTCGTGTTGGGCGAGGGAGCTTCTCGACCATATCGCCTTACACGATCCTCGTCTGGCACAAACTCGCCTGCGTTTGCGGGCTGCGAGTCAGGGCGCGTAGTCGCCGCGGCTGCTCACGCGTCGTCAGGTCACACCCGTTCCTGGTCCCTACGTTGGTCTGCTGTTCGTTCGCTATGACAGGTGGGGGCACGAGCGCTTCCGAGGGGACCTGAGCCTGATCCAAGAAGCAGCGGACAAGATGCCGGCCTGGTCTGAGGTTCGGAGAACCGGTGGAAACGGGCGGCGAGCAGGGAGGAAAGGCCGGCCGAGGTTCCAGGGCCCATGGCGCCGGTGAAGGAGTCAGACTTCCGAAGCCTCGGAAGACTTCGGAAGTTTTCGGCCACGCGCCCCGGCGACTCCTTGACCGATGTTCGAGAGAAGAGGCTACAGGCGGAGAGCAGGTGCCCGCGCCCACGCACGTGCAACACGGGAACGTTTTCTGGCGGCTTCTCCAGGCTCAGCCGGCCCGCGGCCTCTGTGCCGATACGCCGGGGCCACTGTCGCAGCCGGATCCCGGGAACGTTCGGCCCAGGGTGCGGGCAGGCAGCTTTCAGAGCCTCCGGCGCGGAAGGGGAGACGTCCACGAGCAAGGCGGGGGAACAGTGTCGAATGCAGGTCGCCGAAACCGGAGGGAGACCGGCCAGGAAGGCATCAGACCACCCGGATCACCGCTTCAACCAGCTCGATGATGTTCGAACCTGGGAGCCCCTCGCGCCGGGGCCGTTGACACCCCTCGACGGGCGAGGGCTCGAGCATCAGTGATCGCGTTGTCACGCTCTGGCCGCGGGCGCCTGATCCTCGCCTGCCCCCGTGCCTCTGACCCAGCCCTGGGGCTGCTCCACCGCCCGCCCCTCACGTTCCAGCTTGATGAGGTGAGCGAGGAGTGAGTGCTCGGCCAGACCGTACACCGCGGGACTGACGTCGGTGTAGACCCGAGCCACCAGCGCCTGCAACGCTTGAGGCTCATCGCTCAGCACGTCCAACAGACTGGCTTCTCGTTCCAAACGATGCGCGATGTAGTAATCGAGCAGCGCCATCGGCTCGCGAACAATCGGCCCGTGGCCCGGAGCCATCAGCCGGGGCTCGAGCGCGCGAAGCCGGTGGAGCGTCGCCAGGTAATCGGCCATGTCGCCATCGGGCGGAACGATCACCACGGTGCCCTCCCCGGACACCGTGTCGCCCGCGATCAGCAGGCCATCGTCCGCCCGCCACAGACAGAGGTGGTCACCCTTGTGCCCGGGCGTCTCCAGAACCTCGAAGCCTGCCAGGCGATCCCCCTCGTGCACGGGGTGCCAGGGCGGGCCGTCGAGAGAAGGCATACCGGCGACGGTCGCCAACTCCTGGCGCAGGCGCTCGCGCCCGGCGATCCAGCCTCGCTGCCCCTGCGCACGGTAGAGCGCCGCGACCCCTGCCATGTGGTCGATATGGCCGTGCGTCACAACGATCCCGGCCAGTGGCAACTTCAAGTTACCGAGCACCTCACCGATAGCCGTGAGTGCCTCGGGCGCGGGGGTCGGTGGGTCAACAACGGCGGCCCCCTCCTCGCTCTGGATGATGTAGCAGTTTGTCCGCGCCCCCAGCAGTGCGTGCGGACTCATCTGCGGCAGCCACCATACCCCGAGGCCGATCTCCTCAGCCATAGCACCCCCTCCTGATCAGTCATCGGCGACCGGAGGCCGGAACGGCCCGGCAGGCCGCCCCTACGACAGCCAGCGCCTCGCCATGAAATCGTTTGCTTTCCTACTCTATCATCGATCAGCGACTTCTGTCCACTCACTACGCCTCTGA
>DOUV01000128.1 GCA_003520455.1 Chloroflexota bacterium
GACAAGGATCGAAGCGTGGATCAACTTCCCTGTGCGGTGGAACATCTCCTCCTCCTTACTGGTGTGATAAGCATGATCAACACAGTTGAATGCCGGTGTCGCCCTTTTCCGCCGTCCCTCCTTTCCAGACAGCGAGCTCACAGGATTACCGACCTCCCGCGGCCCTGCTGATCATTGTGAGGACTTCCTCGGTCGTCTTGGCTGCGATGATACCGCCGTCGGTCATACGCTCCAGGGCATTTGCATGTAACTCGGGGGTGGAGGCAGAACAGCCGTCGGAAACGAGCGTCACCGAGTACCCTCGGTCGGCGGCGTCCCTGGCGGTAAGCTCAACGCAGCCATTCGTGACGATCCCCGTAATCAAGAGGTGATCGATCCCGAGATTCCGCAGGATCTGATCGAGATTGCTGGAGTTAAAGGCACCGGACGAGGTTTTGTTGACGACGATCTCGTCTCCCTCCGGCCGCAGTTCTTCCAGGATTTCGGCCTCGCGGCCGTAGTAGGGGGTCTTGGTCCCCCGCGATGTGAGGGCCGGGACGCCGTCGCGGCCGTCGTTTGTGAGGAAGGCGACCCGCACATGGACGACCTCGATTCCGGCACTGCGACAGGTGGCCTGGAGACGTTGGATGTTGGGCACGGTCCGCGCGATCGCCTCGAAGCGGTAGCGAAGCAGTTTCTCTTTGCCTTGCTCGCGTGCCAGACGCCCCATCCACCCGCTGGGGTGAGCGTCGAGGTACTGCATATCGATGACGACTAAAGCCGCCTTCGCCAACTCGAACGGAAACTCGTGAACGGCGTCGGCAACAAGCTGAAAAAAGGGGTCCTGGAATGGAGATGCCATACGTTAGCCCCTCCCCGCCGTGCGGAGTGATTGGCGCAGTTTCCACGTAGCCGCTTCGTCCAGCGCGGGCGGCTCGCCGACGAGCACGATGCCGTACTCGTCCCGCGCCGCCTCGCGCGATACCTTTCCGTCCAGAACGTCGTTGAGGACTCGAGCTGGTGGGCGCTCGAGCGGGTCCCCATATCCCCCGGCCCCAGCCGCCCGCACGTGAATGCGTTCCCCCGCGTGGAGGGTGAAGACGCGCTTGCCCGGGATCACCTCCTCTCGGCCGTCAGCTGTGAGAACGGTCGAGAGGCTATTTCGGCCAGGCCTGCCCCCCAGCAACCCCCAAGGAGCACGAAAGTGATGCTCGCCGCGGTGTGTGACACTCATCTCACCGCGCAGGAGCTCAAAAATCTTCTCATAGCCAAGGCCGCCGCGGTAGCGCCCCGCCCCGCCCGAATCCTTCCAGAGGCTATGGCGATGAATCCGCAAGGGGAAATCCATCTCGATCGCCTCCACGGGAACGTTCATAGCGTTGATCACATCGGCGTGCAATACGTCGATCCCGTCCTTGCTGGGACGGGCGCCGAAGCCGCCGGTCCCCAATTCCGAGCAGACGTACGCCTCCCCGGTCAGCGGGTCAACCCCGCCCATGAACATCGCCAGGGCATTCGCGCCTGCCGCCGCAGGGACGCGATCCGGAATCGCCTGAACCAGGGCGCCCAGCAAGACGGCCACCACCGCCTCCATGACGACGCTACGTGCACTCACGGCGGCCGGCGGAATGGGGTTGACAACGGTCCCCTGCGGGAGGTGGACCTGCACCGGACGATAGCATCCCGCATTGTTCGGGATCGTCGGATCGGTGATGGCACGGACGACGAAATAGACAGCGGCCATGGCGGGCGACGGAACACAGTTGATCGGACCGCGCACCTGGCGATCGGTACCGGTGAAGTCAACGCAAATATCGGAGCCGCGCACCGTCACGGTTGCTGCGATCTTGACGCGCCGGTCCAGATCGATCCCATCGTTGTCGACGTAGTCCGCGAAGGTGTAGATGCCATCCGGGATTTCCTCGATCTTCCGCCGGGTCATGATCTCCGCCCGATCGAGGAGTTCCCCGACGTAGCTCAGCACCTCCTCTTGCCCGTATTCGTCGGACAGCCCGACCAGCCGCCGCCGGCCGACCTCGTTGGCGGCCATCTGCGCTCGCAGGTCGCCGAAGACGACTTTCGGGATGCGGACGTTCCTCTCGATCAGGCGGTGGAGCGTTCGATTTGGCTCCCCGGCATCGTAGAACTTGAGCGGCGGGATACAGAGGCCCTCCTGGTACATGTCGGTCGCATCGGTCGCAATGCTCCCGGGGACCTTGCCCCCCATATCCTGCATGTGGGCGATGCTCGCGCAGAGGGCAACGACCCGCCCCTGGTGGACGACCGGCGTGACCAGGGTGATATCGGGGATGTGCGTCCCCCCATCATACGGGTCATTCATGATGTAGATGTCGCCCTCGCCCATCTCCGTCGCGGGGAAGGCGCGGAGGATGCTCCCAACGGCCGGGATGAGCATCCCGAGTAAGCCGGGGAGGGCTGTCGCCTGCGCGACAGTCTCGCCTTGCGAGCTAAAGATGGCGCACGAGCCGTCACCCGCTTTGAGTACTGTGGAATAGGCCGCCCGTTCCAGCGCCGTCTGCATCTCCTCGGCGATGACGTCGAATCGGTTGCGAATCACCTCAAGCGTGATCGGGTCAAATTTCACCGGCGTCCTCCCGGCGATCGGTGATGATCAGGTTGCCGGTCAGGTCCACGGAGCATGCTTGTCCAGGGTAGACGACGACCGTGGTGTCGGGTTGCTCGACGATGGCGGGCCCGTCAAATCGCGCCCCGACCGGCAGCCGCGCGCGCTCGAAGAGTGGCACTGGCACATACTCGCCGCACTCCGCGAAGTAGGCCGGCCGCATCCCCTTCCTTGCGTCGTCTAGTAAGTGCCCGGCAACGGTCTGCCGCAGCTCCGGTTTAGCAAGAACGCGGACGTGGACCGCACGCAGGTTGACGATCTCGACCTTACCATTGGGGTCCACGTGCCTGTACACCTGCCGATGCTTCTCGTCGAATGCCGCCGCGAGCGCCGAGAGAGTCTCCGGTGGAAGCGAGGTGGGCACCGGCACCTCCAGATCATAGGCCTGGCCGGCATAGCGCATATCGGCAAAGCGGAAGACCTCGACCTCGTCGAGCGGGACGTGATCTTGGCGCATCCGCTCGCGCCCCAGCGCCTCGAGCTGCTCGAAGACCTGGGTCATCTCGTCGATTTCCACCCGATCAACCCGCCGGCCGAACGTATGCGTATGTTCATGTTCGATATTGGCGACCAGGAGGCCGAAGGCCGAGAGCACCCCGGGCGAGCGCGGGACAATCAGCGTGGGAATGCCCAACTCGCGGATGAGCGCACCGCCATGCACCGGACCGGCCCCGCCAAGAACGACCATAGCAAACTGACGCGGATCGTAGCCCTGGCGAACCGAGACGAGACGAATCTGATCGGCCATCTGGGCGTTGAGGATCCGGTGGATTCCACGGGCCGCTGCGACGACATCCAGACCGAGCCGAGCGGCGATCTCGCCAACTGCTTCTTGCGCAAGGTCCGGGTCGAGCGTGAGCTCGCCGGCCGCGAAGTAACTCGGGTTCAAGTATCCCAGCACCAGACTGGCATCTGTGACTGTGGCGTTCTCACCGCCGAGGCCGTAGCAGGCTGGTCCGGGGTCCGCACCTGCGCTGCGCGGGCCGACTCGCAGGCCACCCGCCTCGTCCATCCAGACGATGCTCCCCCCGCCGGCCCCTATGGTATTGATGTTCACCATCGGCACGCGCAAGGGGTAAATCGAGATGTGGCCCTCTCGTGAGATAATCGGCCGCCCGTCTTTGATCAGCGAAACATCGCAGCTGGTGCCGCCGATATCGACGGTGATCAGGTTTTCGAAGCCGGACTGCGCTCCCGCGAAGAGCCCACCGATCACACCAGCAGCCGGACCGGAGAGGGCGAGGGTAACGGGCTTCTCCATTGAGGTGCGCGCCGAGGTGATCGAGCCCCGCGATTGCATGATCTGAAGTGAGGCCCTGATACCGAGGCTCGACAGCTCCTCCTCCAGCTTCTGGAGATAGGTGACAACATTCGGGCGCACGTAGGCATCGAAAGCTGTCACGGCGGTGCGCTCGTATTCCTGGAAGACCGGATCGACTTGCGAGGAGAGCGAGACGCTCAGCTCCGGGTACTCCTCTCTGATGATCTCACGGGTTCGCAGTTCGTGGGCTGGGTTACGAAAGGAGAAGAGGTAGCAAACCGCTATCGCCCCCACCCCATAGCCTTCTACGAGCCGCCGGACGACCTGCCGCACTTCCTCCTCGTCCAAGGCGATCAGGATGTTGCCTTCGGCGTCCACCCGCTCCGCGATCCCGATCCGCCGGCGGCGCGGGGCCAGGAACGTTGGCGTTTGCGGATCGAGGAAGAGGTCGTACATCTGCGAACGCTTGATGCGGCCGATCTCCAGCGTGTCCTCGAATCCGGCAGTGGCCAGGAGGGCCGTGACAGCCCCCCGCTGTTCGAGAATGGCGTTGGTGGCGATGGTCGTGCCATGGATGAAGCGCGCCACGTCCCGCGGGTGGGCGCCGGCGAGGCGCAATACCTTGGCGGTTCCCTCGCGAACGCCGGCAGCAAGATTGCGCGGTGTAGACGGAACCTTGGTGGCCAAGAGCGTCTCGTTGTCCCACAGGCAGACCACATCGGTGAACGTACCGCCGATATCCACGGCGATCTCTAGCATGCCGGCTACCCTCCGAGTGGGTAGGACGTGACGAGAGGCGCCCCCTGGAGGATGATCTCGCGTGCGTGCGCCTCTTTCGCCTCCAGTTCCGGCACCAACCGCACCACGTCGGGCAGCACCTCAACCGGGATGACGAGGGCACCGTCGACGCTGGCGGCAACGATATCGCCCGGCCGGACCTCGACGCCACCGCAGACGACCGGGACATTCGCAGCCACGGGCCGGACAACGCCACCTGGCCCGTAGAGGCAGGTGCCTTTGGCGTAGACCGGCAGACCGATCTCGTTCATCTCCTCGGTATCGCGGCAGCCACCATCGATCACGATGCCCGCCAGCCCTTTCTGTTTGCACGCCAGAATGATGATGTCCCCCATCATGCTCAAGACCTGGTCCGTCCCACTCGCCGTCACCCAGACGTCGCCCGGATTGGCATCGTCAACGGTCTTGAAGACGTAGCGGCGGATATCGTCGGAGCCGCCGCGCTCGCGCGAAACCTCATACTTCGTGGTGACGGCCGGGCCGATCGTCGTGCCACGGGTCTTCACCATCGGGCGGATCCCGCTCATCGCAAACGTGCGCGGATCGTGCCCCAGCCGGCGCAGTGCGTCGGTCAGTAGCGTGGCTGAAGCACCTCGAAGCGCATCGAGCTGTTCGCTGCTCATCGTATTCGCTCCTCGTACACATCTGCGACGCGAACCGGAGAGCCCGATTCCGCCGCGCGGTAGGCCGCCAGGACAATCGCGAGCGAGATCTTGCCGTCCTCGCCCGTGATCGCCGGCTCACGATCCTCCACGATCGACGCGACGAACTCGGCCACCTCCTTATCGAAAGGATCGTCGCGATCAACCGTGGTGACGAAGTGTTGGTCCTCGCTGGCGAACTCGAGCGATTTCCCGCTGCGGAGCCGGATCGCGCCACGTGTTCCGTATAGCTCGAGGTCGTACTTGCCGGGTAGCGTGAAGAAGTTGTAGTTCTGGAAGATGGAGCCGATCGCGCCGCTCGCGAAGCGCAGGCTCGCGACCAAATTGTCTTCGAGCTTGCCGGCGTGTCCGAACGTGCCCTTGTAGGCCTGGATCTCCTCGACCTCGCTCCCCACGAGCCAATGGATGCGATCGACCCCATGGATGCCAGCCGAGGTCAAGACGCCGCCGATAGCCATGCTCTTGTCCCAATACCAGGGTGTCCAGGCGCCCGACCCGGCAGGTCCGCCACCGGAGAGCGCGTCTAGAACCGCCACAGGCGTTCCCAATCGGCCCTCGTCGATGAGCCGCTTCGCCATCTGCACTTCAGCGTGGAAGCGATGGCGGAAGCCCAACATCAATTTGAGCCTCCGGCGGCGGCAGGCGGCGATGATCTCGTTGGCCTCCCGGATCGTCGCGCACATCGGCTTCTCGAGAAGGATATGCTTTCCCGCCGCGGCGGCCGCCATGGCGACAGGATAATGGAGGCGGTCGGGGACACCGATGCTGATTGCATCCACATCCGCCCCTAGCATTTCGCGGTAATCGCGGTAGTAGGCGGCGCCGACCTCGGCAGCAAAGGCTCGTCCGGCCCGTTCGTCGATATCTGCGATGCCGGCGATCTTGGCGTCCGGAAGCCGCTGGTAGCCGTGGGCGTGAATGTGCCCGATCTTCCCGGCGCCGACGATTCCGATTCGCACAGTCATGGCTGGCTCCAATTACAGGCTGTCACGCAGGCCGAGCAGAAGCGCGATATTCGCGCCTTCGTCCGGATACGGCTCGATGAAGCCGTCCGAGGAGGAAAGAATTGGTGTTACACCGGCACCGTGGCCGCCGATCACGCTGTCCCCCTGCGAGACGACGCCGACGGTGACCGCGCCCCGGCGGTAGAAGTTCGAGTAGGTCGTATCATAATCGCGGATAGCGATGATGTCGCCCAGGCGGACATCCTCAAGACCGGCCTCGGCCAGCGCATCCTCGTCGCTCGTTTGAAGATCCAGGTCCCAACGGTCCGAAGTGTGACCGTGCCCGGAGCCAACGAGGCTTGCCGGTGCAATCCCACGCACGGGGACGCATAGCTTGCCGCCCGACCCGAACTCGAACCCCATCTTCTCGGCGAGTTGGGGGGAGAGGCTGCGGGCCTGCACGCCCGGAAAATCGGGGAATTCCAGACCAACACCGGTCGCCTTGATCTGGATCTTGTCCCCGTAGGCGAGGGCATCGAGGGTCGCATCCTCGAAGTGCAGAATGACGTTGCCGCCGTGACCATACTTGCCCGTGACGGTCCCCTTCGCGCCGCGCGCCGCGCCGGTCATCACGGTTCCCACGTTGCCGATACAAGCGAAGGCGTTGAGAGCGATGTTCGCGCCGGGATTATCGTGCTTGATGCTGACACCCGGCGATAGGTGATCGGCGGCCCAGCCCCGCGCGCGGTCGCCAACCTTGACGTTGTAGACGATACCCCCCGACATCGGGACCGCGTGGATCGTCCCCTTGCTCGACACCAGGTATTGGCTGCCGACGTCCCCAAGCGGCGACGGGAGGTAGATTGCTGGGGTCACCCAGCCCAGAACCGAAATCTGCACCAGGCGATCCTGATTCATCTTGAGCATGGCACACACTCCTTCATGCAGATCGCGAGCCATGCGCGGATCCGTTGCTCCGCGCGCTCGCGTGAATTCGAGAGCTGATGGAGAGGCGGTGGCCTCTCATGGCCACCCGCTCTTATTTGTGGCGCTCGCGAATTCCGAGATAGGTATCGACATTCGCGTTCGGGTCGAAGTGGTAGGTGAGTTGGCCGGTATGGTTGGTCATAAGGGTCTGAATCCCTGGACCGTGGCCGCCACGCGGCGAATCCGCGTGGATGACCGTCGCGATTGTCACCGAGCCGCGCTTGAAGGTGCGGCCGAAGCGGTGATCGTGGTCCTTGATCGCCACAATATCTCCCAGCCGCAGCTTGTCCAGGCCAAGCTCCCGGAGGGTCTCCATATCGGCCGTCATCACATCCTGATCGACCATCTCCGGGGGCACCTCCTGGCCAGAACCCATCAGATATGATGGCATCTCGGCCACCACGGGCACGTCGAGCTTCCCATCCGTCACGGTGATTCCCATCTTTTCGAGTAGCCCCGGATCGGTGTTGATGATCCGAATGTCCGGGAAACCCTCGATCTCGACACCGTAGCCATAGGCCTTGACGATGACTGTATCACCGATGCAGAGATTCTCCATCACATCGGTGGGGAAGTCGGCGCAGACCCGCCCGTGCTTGCCTGTCAGGACGCCTCGCGCCCCGCGGGCGATCCCCGACGTGACGACCACCTCGTTGCCGACACATGCAAAGAATGCGAGGGCATTGTTCGCCATCATCTCGTTGTGCTTGATCGAGGCGCCCGGCTCGACGTGGTCGCCGGCCGCCCAACCGTACGCCGGGTCCCCGATACGGACGTTATAGACAATCCCGCCCATACCGACGGTCACGGCTATCCGGCCGTCATACAAGTCGACGAAGGCGGAGCTTCCGGCGGGTGGAGGCGCAACCTCGCCCGCCACGCCGATCTTCACGACCCGATCCGTATTCACCCGTATCATAGGAGCACTCCTCTTAGCTCTGGAGGTCGATCAGGACCTTGACGGCGCCGTCTTTTTTGTGGAGCGCCAGGTCGTACGCGTGATCGATGCGTGACAACGGAATGCGATGCGACATCATCGGTGTCACGTCGATTCGGTTCTCCGCGATTATTTGCATCGCCAGTCTGGTCGAGGCGAAGTTCGCTTCGAGCTCGGTGCGAGAGGAGCTGAAGCTGACCGGATGCTTGCGGAAGAACTTCTCGTAGTTGAACTCCCAGCCGCCGCCCTTGGGCGGAATGCCGAAGAGAACGAGGTGGCCGCGATCGTGGATCAGATCGGGGACCTCGTTGATCGTTTCAGGTAACCCAACCGCCTCCACCGCCAGGTCTGCCATCACGCCGTTGGTGATCTCGGCGACTGCCTTCCCCGGATCATCCTTCGAGGCATCGACAACATGTGTCGCGCCCATCTGCCTGGCAGTCTCAAGCAGGTGCGGGACGATATCGATGCCAATGATTTTTCGCGCACCCATCTTGCTGAGGAGGGCGGTGAAGAACAGGCCCGCCGGACCCTGCCCCAGGACAGCAACATCCATGTCCAACACGTTGGGGAGGCGCCGGCAACAGTAGATCACGGTCCCGAGCTGCTGCCCAAAGACCAGCTTGTCCAGATCCGCATGATCTGGGAGCTTCAGCAACAGAGTGGGCTCGGTCGTCGCAAACTGCGCGAAGCCCCGAGGCACGCGCGGCGCGATGAATACCCGATCGCCCACCCGGACGTCGCCCCCGCCGGCCTCCTCGACGATTCCCACGCATTCGTGGCCGGAGAAGCCGGGTGGCATCGGGAAGTCCGAGGCAGGGCGCTTCTGCTCGAACAAGTGGAGGTCAGTTCCACAGAGTGCGCCCATCACCATTTTGACCAGCACGTTTCCATTCTGCAGGCTAGGCTTGTCAACCTCCGCCACTTCGACTCTGCCGGGCGCCACGATTCGCGATGCGAGCATTTGATTCTCCTCTTCTTCTCGTGATTGCCGTCATACAGCTGATTCCAGTGCTGATCCTCGCCGTGCGGATAGAGGAGGCGCCACTTAGCCTCCCGTGCGACACTCTGCGCGGTGAGGACCGATACACACTCATTCAATGTGCAGATCCGTCACGAGGAAGGCATGGAGCAGATCGACCATGGCAACGAGATCGTCCTCGTGGGTCATCTCGAAGGGGCTATGCGTATAGCGTGTCGGCGCCGCAAGGAGTGCCGTTGCGATTCCCGCGCGGATGAACTGCAACCCATCGCTCGCGAAGGAGGGGAGAACCGCAGATTGTACCGGCATGCCCCGGGAAGTCGCCACCCGGCGTAGCGCGAGCGTCAGGTTCCGGCTATAGTGGACGTAACTGTCCTTGAAGATCAGCAGCGGACCACCCCCGAGCTTCGCAGGAATATCACGCTCCGAAACGGTCGGGATGTCGCCGGCGAGCCCGATTTCGAGGCAGATGACGAGGTCGAGCGGGATCTGGAGCGGCACAGCGCTTGCGCCCACCATCCCGAGCTCCTCTTGCACCGTCGATGCCAGATAGAGATCGTACTGCAAATTGACAGGCTGAATCTGATGGAGAAGGGAATCCATCACGGCCAGCCCAAGACGATCATCCATCGCCTTTCCACAAAAATACTTGCCAAACCGGCGAGTCGTCGGATTCCAGATTACGGGACAACCAACATCCAACCCGCGCGCTCTGACTTCCTCCGCGTCCTCCGCGCCAATATCGACGAAGATATCGTTCCACTCGCGTTGTGGCTGCTCGCGCTGCGCGGCGCTCGTCGCGTGGCCGGTAGCGGCTGCGAAAACTCCCTCGACTCGCTCACCATCATAGCCGATGCCAAGCGCCGGCTGGCCGATCATGTAGAGGTAGTGGGCCGGGCGCAGCCCTAACTGGTTAGAATTGAGGAACAGATAGCCGTCCTCGGAAATACTCTTTATCAGGAAGCTCACCTCGTCGGCGTGAGCCGTAATAAGGAGCTTCTTCCCCCGGCCGCCAACGTGAGCGATGAGATTGCCTGCCCCGTCGGCGTGGGTCTCTTGGGAGAGCGGCGCCCAGCGCTCGCGCAAGAAGCGCTGCACCGGTTGCTCATTACCAACCGCGCCCGGGAGTTCCGTCAATGCTTTGAGAATCTCGAACATGTCCGCTCCAATCTAGCCTCTCTCATTTTGAGAATGTGTTTGGATACGGAAGGCTGGCTCTCCCGTATCCAAACACGTAGACGACTTTCATACAGAGCGGCACCAGACGGGGCCAGGGGACGCCGGCCTCCGCAATATGCGGTGTACCACCTGTGCTCGACGCGCCGCTCTGGGACGCGTCGAGCATGATAGACCCTGATTTGAATTGAACAGGGTCTTGCGACACGGGCGAGTTATGTGTTAGAATGCCAGATATATCAATATCCTGACTAAGAGCCAGATACTGTTATTTCAGTGGGCTCATCTTACTCCGCTCTACTCAACCAGTACTCAACCAGGCTGCAACCGACCAACCCAGGAGGCGCTTCGAACCGGTACGACTGTCTCCGCGCTGGCACAGTGCCCGCGTCGCAACCATCGGTCATTCGCGGTGACTGCACCAATCATCTGGTCGGTGGCCCCAATTGGCGGAGTGCATCGCTACCCACAACCAAAAAAACCGCCGGATCTGATTCCGCCCTCAATACCGCCGACCACAATTCCCGGGGGTGACCATTTGTGCACGTCCTATTCTATCGGAGGAGGTATGCTGCACAGGTTGTTCGATCCATTCTCGAGGACCGGCGATGGCGTTTGGGCTGTCGATACCAACTATCAGGTCGTCTTTTGGAATGAGTCCGCTGCGCGGATGTTAGAAATTTCCGCCAGGGAAGCTCTCGGCCAGACATGCTACGAGCTCTTCGAGGGTCGCACGCTCGATAACCGTCCTCTCTGCGGTCACAACTGTCCCATCATGCAACAGGTCCGCACACGCCAGCCGGTTCCAGCATTTGACCTGGATGTACGCGTGGGCGGCGGAAAGTGCGCCCGCATCAATGTGAGCATTGTGCCTGACGGAAGCACGGATGAGACTGGGGAGCCAGAGCTGCTCGTGTTCCACGTATTCCGGGGCTGCGCCCATTCCCGCTCGGAACCCGTGAGTCCGCCGTCGCCACCGGGTCTTCGGATTCATCTGTTGGGAACCTTGCACGTCTTGCGTCCCGACGGTTCAACGGTCGACGGGGGGTATTGGCGGCGCCAGAAGGTAGGGGCGCTGCTGGCCGTTCTCGCAATCAACCGGGGACAGAAGTTGCACCGGGACCAGATACTTGATGCGCTCTGGCCGGAAATGGAATATGAAGCCGGGCTCCGCAACTTCAACACGACAGTCTACTATCTTCGGCGCTGCCTCGAGCCGGAGCTGGCTCGAGGCGCGGACTCACACTACATCCGGCATGAAGGGAGCTATTACGTCCTCGCCAATTACGACGAGCATTGGATCGATGCGGTTGCCTTTGAGGAGAGGATTCACCTCGCCCGATGTGCGACGAATTCGAAAGAGGCCATTGAGCACTACCAGACCGCCCTCGGCTGGTACGAGGGTAAATTACTGTCCAGTTTTCTGTACGAAGATCTGCCCTGGTGCACACTCGAGCGTGACCGCCTGCATGAGGTGTATTTGAACGCGCTCGAGGATCTCGCCTCGGCCCTCGAAGGAAATGGCCGGGATGACGAGGCGCTTGACACGTATCTGCAGCTTGCAGGCCTCGACCCCTGCCGCGAGAGTAGCCGACGGCGCCTGATCCGCCTCTATCTCCGTCGGCAGGACCGGGCGGCGGCGCTCAAGCAGTATGCCTATTTGGCGCGCGCGCTTGAGGAAGACCTTGCCGTGAGCCCCAGTCCACTCACCCAGCAACTCTATGAGGTCGCCTTGGGAAATATTCCCGATCATCATGAATCTGTACTCCTTTCATGACAGGAGTTACGCGGTCAGCTTCATGACACTACGTAGTCAATTAGGCGTGGCTGAGTTCGTGCGCCGATTCGACGCGGCGCACCCCCTTGCGTTGGATCGCCGTGTACGGCTTCGCTACATGCCTCGGTCGACCAGCGTCGGGTTAAGGACGTGCGCTCCTTCAAAGCTCCGTCCGGTGATCGAGCGGCGCGTGAAGTGCGGTGGTCAACCACAACCGCGCAACTCCTCTTGGGTTGAGGATCGGTTGAGTGCCACTCACTATGATGGGGCTATCTGAAATAGGAGTTAGATAATCAGTTATTGATACAGAGAAATATCACAGGTGGCAAGAAGCGGCCCGACGATAGAGTTAGCAACAGTCGAGCCGCCGGCCGTCCGTGATGAGCCGGCGGCTACGGCTTCCGAAAGGATCGCAGTTCCAGATGTCTCTCACTGAGCAAGCCTATAAACGCATTAAACACATGATCCTGACTGAGGAGCTCCCACCCGCAACGCCGATCGATCTACACGAGATGACAGGCTTGCTGGGGGTGGGGAAGACTCCTGTTCGTGAGGCGCTCCAGCGGCTTGCCCTCGAGAAGCTCATCATCATCTCGCCCCGGCGCGGCACCTTCGTCACCGACCTGAGCATCATCCAGTTGCAGCAGGCACTGGATGCCCGCTTGATCATCGAGCGGCATACCGTCCGCATCATGGCGAGCAAGATTACGGAATGTGAGGTCGCCGCCCTGCGCAAGCTCATCCAGGATATCGAGCAACTCAGCGCGCATCGAGATTACTTGGGCGCAGTCCAGGTTGATGAGAGGTTCCATCTCTCAATCGCCGAAGCGACCGGCAATGATTACCTGGCCGACTTTCTCTCCCTCCTTCTTCCGGTGACGATGCGCTTCTGGTATCGCGGTTTTCGTCAGTCGCCGGACCCGGCGCTCACGACGCGTACGACTTACGACGCCCACCAGGCCATCATCGACGGTCTGGAGCGCCACGACGCCGACGCCGCGGAGCGCGCGATGGTGCAGCATATTTCCGCCTTCCGAAAGGAAGCCGTCGAACGGATTATGACGGCCAGCGCGGTGAACTGGGCGACCCTTGTACATAAAAGTGTTTGATTGACGCCGGAGGGGAACGCCGTGGTTTACTGCAGATGGCAACGCCACCCGCTGTAACGCGCCGCAAAGCGGCCCTTGTCGATTCGGTCGCGCACGCGTTGTCTGCGTCGCCAGGTTCACCGCGTATTCCTTGCTTGAGAGGAGCAAACACCTATGGCCGATATAATCAGGGTTGTAGAAGAGATCGACACGCTCGACCGCCCGCTTTTCATCGGGCGTCAAATCTTCCGGGGTGAGACACTTGAGATGGCCCACGTGAGCCTGAAGCCGGGCGGAAGGATGCCAACCCACTCTCATTCAGATGGCGATCAGTGCTACTACGTCCTCGCCGGCAGTGGGAAGCTTCACATGGGCGACACGTCCTACGATCTCAACTGTGGGAAGGCTGCCTTCATCCCGAAGGGCATCGAACATTATACCGAAAACACAGGCGACGGATATTTGACGTATATTGAGACGCGCAGCAAGGAGCCAGGATCGTTGGCCCCTGAGCTGCCACATTGACTCATATTGAGAAGCCCTACGAGATGATATACGCGGCAAATGCGCTGTTGAATCTGAGGGTGAACAGTGAGTCCATCGAGACCCTCTGTTCGCCGAACGAGACATTGCTTGAGACCCTGCGGGAGCGCCTGCACCTCACCGGGACCAAACACGGCTGTGAGGTGGGGGAATGCGGTGCCTGTGTGGTGTTGGCCGACGGCCAGCCGGTCTTATCTTGCTTGACACTGACAGTCGCCGTCCAACACTGCGAGATTCAAACGATTGAGGGTGTTGCTCCCCCAGGTGACCTGCATCCTTTGCAGACGGCCTTTGCAGAGTCAGGAGCCTCCCAGTGTGGCTACTGTACGCCCGGGATGGTGCTCACGGCGAAGGCGTTCCTGGAACGAACCCCGAATCCGACCCGCGGGGAGATCCGCGAGGCGATTGCCGGAAACATCTGCCGCTGTACCGGATACGTTCAGATTGTCGACGCCGTCGAGCTTGCCGCCGCACGTCTACGGGAGCAAGGAGAGCCGAATCGTGAGTGATTTACGCATCATTGGCCACTCGCGCCCGAAAGTCGATGCGATTTCGAAGGCCACCGGGGCGCTGAAATACGCCGATGATATCTTCCTGCCCCGCATGGCCTACGCCAGGTTGCTGCGCAGCCCGCACCCCCACGCGCTGATTCGGTCGATCAACATCGAGCGTGCCCGCGAGCTACCGGGCGTCTTGGCTGTGCTCACCGGCGGCGATCTGCCAACCCGCTTTGGTGTGCTGGCGAACAACGAGGACGAGACGGCACTCGCCATCGATCGCGTGCGCTACATCGGCGAACCGGTGGCGGCTGTGGCGGCTATGGACGAGGCGACGGCCGAGCAGGCCGTTGCCCTCATCCCGGTCGACTACGAGGAGCTGGAGCCGATTCTGAGCATCGAGCAGGCGCTTGCCGCCGGGACAGATCGGATTCACGACTGGACTCGGCGCCCCAACGTCCACAAGCACATCGCACTCGAGTTCGGTGACGTCTCCGCGGCTTTCGATGCCGCAGATTACGTCCGTGAAGATACCTTCTATTACGAGGGCAGCGGACACGTCGCACTCGAAGAACACGCCGTCGTGGCGAGTTTCGAGCGAGACGGCAAGCTGACGGTCTGGTCCGGGACGCAAGTGCCGCACTATCTCCATCGCGCCCTGAGCAAGGTGCTTGGGATCCCCGACGGCCACGTGCGTGTGATCGTTCCCGGAGTCGGCGGAGGCTTTGGAGGCAAGAGTGAGCCCTTCGGTTTCGAGTTCTGCACTGCGGAACTCTCGCGTCGTACGGGGCGGCCGGTCAAGCTCTCGTTGACGCGTGAGGAGGTCTTCTATACGCATCGCGGCCGCCACCCAGGCCAGATCTGGATCAAGACGGGGGTCAAGAAGGACGGTACCCTCACCGGTCTCGCCGTCCGCGCCTTTCTCGATGGCGGTGCCTACAGCAGTTTCGGTATTGCCACGACCTTCTACGTCGGATCGCTCCTGCCGCTGACCTATAAACTCCCGGCTTACAGGTACGAAGGGATCCGGGTCTTTACGAATAAGCCACCGTGCGGGCCGAAGCGCGGCCACGGTGCCAATCAGCCACGCTATGCCTGGGAGGTCCAGCTCGATAAGATCGCCGAGGATTTAGGGATCGACCCGATCGATCTCCGCCTGCGCAACTTGATCGAGCCATATTCGACCACGATGAATTCACTCCGTGTGACGAGTTGCGGTCTTCGAGAGTGTATCGAGAAGGTAGCAGCAGCCTCAGGCTGGTATGAGCGGCGGGCCTCGCTCCCGCGGGGCAAGGGGCTCGGTGTCGCTGTAAGCGGGTACTTAAGCGGAACCGCCACGACGATGTGGCATCCGACGCTGCCCCATTCCGGCGCGTACGTCCAGCTCGATCGCGGCGGTGGGGTCACGGTCTTCTGCGGCAGCGCCGAGATCGGCCAGGGCTCATACCATCTGCTCGCCGCTATCGTCGCCGAGGAGCTTGGCCTCTACCCTGAGGATGTGCGGGTGATCGCGGGCGATACCGGCATCACGCCTGTCGATCTTGGAAGTTACTCAAGCCGCGTGACCCTCATGAGCGGCAATGCCGTGTTCCAGGCGGTCACGCGCCTGCGCGAGAAGTTGTTCCAGGTCGCGAGCCAACTGCTCGAGGTCTCACCCGAGCAACTGGCGGTCGGCGACTACAAGATCTACGACGCCACCGACACCTCGAACGCGATTGCCTTTGTCGACGCGGTCGTGCGCGCAGAGGCGCGCTTTGGCACGCTTGGCGCCACAGGAAGTTACACCCCCCCGCGTTTGGGTGGCGAGTACCGGGGAGCCGTCATTGGGACCTCTCCGGCCTACAGTTATACTGCCTGCGTCGCCGAAGTCTCGACCGACCTGGAAACCGGGCACGTCAAAGTAGACCGAATGTGGGTTGCTCATGACTGCGGGCGCGCGCTGAACCCCGCCCTGGTCGCCGGGCAGATTCACGGCTGCGCCTACATGGGAATCGGGGAAGCGCTGATGGAGGCCCAGACATTCGATAAGCGCGGGCTTCACCTCGCGCCGTCGCTGCTCGAGTATCACTTGCCGACCTCATTGGAAACGCCTGAGATCGAGACGATTATCGTCGAAGCAATCGACGCCGAGGGGCCATACGGTGCGAAGGAGGCGGGCGAAGGACCAGAGGTGCCGATCGTCCCCGCGCTTTCAAACGCAGTCTATCAGGCAACCGGGATCCGCTTCGACGACATCCCGCTGCACGCTCATAAAATCCAGCGCGCCCTTGCGGCCGGGGTGAAACAGGTCGGGCCGGCCACGAAGCTTCCCGCGTACACCTTCCCAGAGCCTGAGTGTCCGCCCATGCGCGACTATTGGGGCGAGAACCCATGATCCGTCTGCCTCCCTTCCAGCTCGTTGTGCCGGGCTCGCTTGACGAGGCCGCACGTGTTCTCGCTGATGCCGGACCCGTTGCCTCGCTCGTCGCCGGCGGCACAGACCTCTACCCGAATATGAAGCGGCGGCAGATCGCGCCGGCGGTGCTCGTCAGCATCGCCGCGTTGCCCGAATTGCAGACGGTCCGGCAGGCGGCGGACGGTGGCCTGGCCATCGGCGCAGGCATTACCCTCACGTCGCTGGCCGACCACCCGCTGGTACGGAAGCAATTTGGGCCATTGCGGGACGCCGCCCTCGATATTTCGACGCCGCTCTTGCGGAACATGGGCACGCTTGGTGGCAATCTCTGCCTTGATACTCGTTGCCACTTCCTCAACCAGACGGAATTCTGGCGCCACGCGCTGGGTACCTGCATGAAAGCGGAGGGTGATATCTGCCGCGTCGCCCCGGGTGGTTCGCGCTGCTGGGCAATTACGTCCGCCGACCTACCGCCGCTCCTGATTGCGCTCGGCGCCCGCGTTCAGTTGGTCAGCACGCGGGTCGAGCGGAAGATCTCGCTGTCCGAGCTCTACCGCGATGACGGCATCGCCTGGCTCACGAAGGCCCCGGATGAGATTCTCACCGAACTGATTGTTCCGTCACTCGACGGGATGCGCGCCGGCTATCTCAAGCTGCGCCGGCGCGCGACCTTTGATTTTCCAGCCCTCGGGGTTGCCGCCGCTGTTCGAGTCGGGGCGGATGGAGTGGTTGAGAGTGCCCGGATCGTATTGGGGGCGGTGACGTCGCGGCCGCTCGACATGCCGGAGGCTCAGCGCCTGGTCGGTGAAAGGCTCACGACCGAGGCGATCGCCTCGGTCGCCGATGCGATGCAGCGCAACGCGAAGCCGCTGCACCTCGCCGATTACACCCACTCGTATCGCAAGCGGATGGTCAACGTCTATGCGACACGCCTTCTGGAGCGATTGGCACAAGAACAGGAGCCGGCCGCTGCTCCGCGGTGAGCACCGGCCGAAGGCAGTTATGCACTGGCGGATTGGGCCTACAGCGCCGCTGCAGACCCAAGCTATCACAATCTGGCGGAGGGGATGATGGGTACAGAGCGAAAGGTCTACCCGGTGCGAGTCCGGGTCATAGAGACTCACCCGACCTGTGGGGCGGGGCACAAAGTTGGTGACGAATGGATCTGGGAGGATACGACGCCGGCTGGCCTCTGCAGTTCTATCTTCGCCTGCAGCTTCAATGCCTATCTCGGCCTGCGTTTCGGCGGCATGGAACCAGAAGCCGAGTATATCCTCCAATCGCAGCCCGGCCAGCTCGGGGCCGACAAGTATACCAACGCTGAGCAGACCATGATCTTCCGCCGCTGCCCCGACCCGAACAAGCGTGTCGTCGTTTCACTGGAGCGGATCGTCGTCCCCGACGATGAGCAGGCCGCCGAGTAAGCGAGGAGATATTCCGTGAGCAATCCATACCAGGGCGTCATGTTTCGTGTCAAAGCGACCGTGCTGGACGGCGGTGCAGGGGGTTGCCGCGTCGGTCACCGGTCGGGGCAGACCTGGCTGATGCAGGGCGTTCCGCCCGGTATCTGTTCCTTCGCGTTCAATGCCATGTTCCCCGCCTACTGGACGCTCCGTTTCGGTGGGAGCGACCCCGCGGAGGAGAATCCTGACCAGATGCACGTTACGTGCAGTGGCATGGGATGCGGTGCTCGTTTTCTCATCGAGCGCATCTCAGACGAGGAGGCTGACCGCTTGCAGGCCGAGGCCGAATTGATCTCGCTCGATGACCTTGCCCGGTCGATCCCGGTCGGCCTCAGCCGGCGAATACGCTAAGGCTGACGGGAGCGGACAAACGATGCCAGAGCAACGCCTCGCCGGCAAAGTCGCCATCATCACGGGTGCAGCCTCCGGGATCGGCCGGGCCACGGCAATCCTCTTCGCACAGCATGGGGCGAGCGTCGTGGTAAACACCGATCGACGCGTGGACTGGGCGGAAGAGACCGTGCGCCAGGTGCGAGAGGTGGGCGGTGAAGCGATCTTTGTTCAGGGCGACGTCGCTGTGGGCGCCGATGTCGAAGGATTGGTGGGCGCCGCTGAGCGCCATTTCGGCCGGTTGGACATCCTGGTGACGCTCCGCACGCGCTCGAAGCGCGGCGGCTTCTCAGGCAACGCCTGGGCCAACGCCTTCCGTTACCGCCTGAAGGCTCCGTCCGAGCCAAAGAGGTGCACAGTGAAGACTCTACCAGTTTTATGCAGCGGGAGCTTCGCCGCTGCAACCGGCGAACGGATACGGTGATCAGGTGCGGAAGACGGGCTGAACCCGTACTGGAAGAATACACCATCGATGCGACCCAGCAGCAACGGTTCGACGCCGTTTTCGCGGCGGGCACGGGCTACCGCCGTACGAAAAGCCCGCCTTGTCCCCGTGGGCTCGAAGCCCAGGGGCTTGCGGCGGGCTAGATTCTGTCAACATCTCCTCGATCAACAGCGGGATCGTCGCCAATGTCGCCTGGCCCGCCTATACGGCGGCGAAGGGCGGTGTCAATGCCCTCACCCGCCAGTTGGCGGTCGATTACGGCCCCCACGGCATCCGCACCAACGCGATTTGCCCGGGGTCCGTCGCGAACGAAGCCAGCGAGGCGCGCCTCGCTCGGAACCCTGCCGAAGCCCGGTTCAAAGCCGATGCTTACCCGCTCGGCCGCATCGGCCGCCCGATTGACATTGCCTGCGCCGCGCTCTTCCTGGCATCGGATGAGGCCGCCTTCGTCAACGGCGCCTGCCTCATCGTAGACGGGGGGTTGACCTGCCAGACGCCCGAGGCGCTCATCGTTCCCGCCTTGCGGCAACGCGCCGGCAAGCCGCAGCTGGTCTTCGAGGATGGCGGCGATTGAGAACGGCGCGCGCCGATCGGTTTGGCGGCGCGCGCCGCCGGGCCCGACCGCCTTCGCTTGAACAGTGCATGAATGAGGAGGACAATGGCCGCCACACAGGTGTATATCACACTTGACGCCGAAGGCGTTGCCGGGGTGACATCGCTCGATCAGGTGAAACATGGCGCGCCGGAGTTTGGCGCCATGCAGGCTCAGCTGACGAAAGAGATCAATGCTGCGATCGACGGAGCCCGGGCGGCGGGCGCCGCAACCTTTCTGGTCAACGAGGGCCATGGGAAGCATCGCAACGTCATCCCAGAGCAGCTTCACCGCAGTGCACGGCTTCTCGCCGGGCGCAACAAGTTGCTCCACTACATGCACGGGATTGATGGTGGCTTCGATGCGATGTTCATGGTTGGCTACCACGCCGCCGCGGGCCAGCGCTACGGCGTTCTGAGCCACACCTTCCACGCGTACGACCTCCACATCAACGGTCGCCGGTTCTCAGAGATCGCTCTCGGGATGGCCCTGGCCGGCCACTTCGGCGTCCCGACCATGCTTGTAACCGGTGATGCCGAAGCCTGCCGAGACGCGCGCAACCTCGTCCCCGAACTGGAAACCGTCGTCGTCAAAGAAGGTCTCAGCGGAATCGCCTCCATCAACCTCCACCCGGCCGTCGTTCGGGAGCAAATCGCCGGCGCCGCTCAACATGCCATCGAGCGACGAGATGAGATCCCCCCATTCATCGTCGAGCCGCCGCTGGTGATGGACATCCAGCTCTACAACACGCTGATGGCCGATATCAACGAGTATATTCCTGGCTGCGAGCGGACGAGTGATCGCACCGTTCGCTTTCAGGCCGACAGCTTCCTGGAGCTCTTCAAGCTCTTCCTCCTTAGCTCGAATCTTTCCATGACAACCAGCGGTCTCATGGTAATGGGGTAGCCGTAGGTCGCGGCGAGAGCAGAGCTGGAACCGCTCCGAGAGCGAGCGACATTCTTTCAGCCCACTCAATCAAAGGAGCGAGGCGTGGATTTCCGTCTGGAGGAACAGAAACAACGGCTTCTGGTGCCCACGATACAGGGGAAGAAGATCGGTACGATCGCCATGACCGAGGCAGGGGCCGGTTCAGACGTTGGGAGGGCGGCACAGCGCGCCGCGTGAGTAGATGGAGGAATGAAAACAATGATCATGCAACGGCCGGTGCGGGTCGTGGTGGGAAAGCCGGGACTGGACGGCCACGATCGTGGCGCTAAAGTGGTAGCCCGGGCGTTGATGGATGCGGGCTGCGAGGTTATCTACACCGGGTTGCACCAGACGATCGACCAGATCGTCGAATTGGCGCTTCAAGAAGATGTCGACGTGATCGGCCTCTCGATCCTCTCGGGCGCCCACGTCGAGCTGACGCGTAGCCTGATCAAGCGCCTGCGCGAGGCCAGAGTGGACGACGTTCACGTCGTCGTCGGGGGAAATATCCCGCATCGCGATCGCTCCAAGATGTTGGAGGTGGGTGCGGCCGCCGTCTTCCCCACGGCTACCCCGTTGGATGAGATCGTTGCTTTCATTACGAGCGTCAAGCCGCATGGCGTCAGCGAACCGCGACCGGCGGAGTAACGAGGAGGGCAGAGACTGTGGCAGTGAAAGAGAGCGACCTGCACAAGGTCGAGCTGGAATCAGGCATTGAGGTCAAACCGATTTATCGCCCCGAAGACATCGCCGGCACTGACTACGAGACCGATATCGGCGAGCCGGGCGAGTATCCGTACACCCGGGGGATTCACCGCTTTATGTACCGCTACCGCCCCTGGACGATGCGGCAATACACGGGCTTTGCGACTCCCCAGGCGACGAACGAACGCTTCCGCTATCTCCTCGCCCATGGGCAGAACGCGCTCAACGTCGCCTTCGACCTTCCAACCCAGATGGGCCTGGATTCCGACGACCCGCTCGCGTTCGGCGAGGTAGGCCGGGTCGGAATGGCGGTGGACACATTCAAAGATATGGAAGTCGCCTTTGACGGCATCCCGATCGGCGAGATCAGTGTCTCCCTGACGATCAACGCCGTCACGCCGGTGATGCTGGCCATGTATCTGACAGTGGCCGAGCGCCAGAGCGTGCCCCCCCACCAGATCCGTGGCACAACTCAGAACGATATTCTGAAGGAATATATCGGGCGCGGCGCGTGGATCTTCCCGGTCGAAGCATCCATGCGCCTGATCGGCGATACCATTGAATACTGCGCCCATGAGGCCAGGCGCTACTACCCGGTGAGTGTCTGCGGCTATCACATCCGCGAGTCGGGCGCCACGCCAATCCAGGAGATTGCCTACGCCTACACCATCGCCAAGGCGTACATTCAAGAAGTCGTGCAGCGCGGGCTCTCCGTGGACGACTTCGCAGGCCGGATCTCCTTCAACTTCAACATCTTCGGGAATCTCTGGGAGCAGGTCGCGAAGTTTCGGGCTGGCCGGCGACTGTGGGCGCGCATCATGAAGAACGAGTTCGGCGCCCAGAAGCCTGACACGATGCAGATGAAGATGATCGCGGGCGGTGGCGGCTTCGGATTGACAATCCAGGAGCCCGAGAACAATATCGTACGTGGCGCCTACTACGCCCTGATTGCCGCTCTCTCCGGGGCTCAGACCAGTGCCCTCTGCTGCTTTGACGAGGCCTACACCATCCCCACCCCGCAGGCGCAACTGATCTCCTTACGCACGATGCAGATCCTGGCTTACGAGATGGGCCTCTCCGATACAGTCGATCCGCTAGGCGGGTCGTACTACATCGAGTGGCTGACCGACGAGATGGAGAAGCGGATGGTCGCTGAGATAGAGCGCGTCGACCGTGAGTGGGGTGGCATCGTCAACGCCGTGAGCCAGGGCTATGTTCAGCAAGAGGTTTCTCGTCAGGCCTATGAGTACGAGCGCAAACTCGAGCGGGGCGAGATCGTCAAAATCGGCGCGAACATGTTCCGTGAGAAAGAGGAGAAGCTCGCCGAGGTCGAGCTCCACGAGTACGACGAGGATGCCCTGCGAGAGCAGTTGGCCCGGCTTGAAGCGGTCAAGCAGAGCCGCGACACCGCCGAGGTCGAATCGGCTTTAACGGAGGTCGCCGATGCCTGCGCGTCCGGCCGCAATGTCATGCCTTCGATGATGCGCGCGGTCCGCGCCTACTGCACAGTCGGCGAGATTATCGGCGTGATGAAACAGGTCCTGGGCGCATATCGCGAGCCGCTGCGGATCTGACGAGCGAAGAAGCCGCATATGCTTTTGGGTATTGACGTCGCAGGCACTCTTACCGCGGTGGTACTGATTGACGATCGCACGGGTCGAATCCGTTACACCGAACTCCTTACGACTCCCAGCAACCCGGCCATAGGCGCGGTCAATGGGAGTGGGAAAATTCTGGCAGCAACCACACGCACGTAGAGCGCTACGAACTGATCCCCGATTCGGGTGGCCCCGGCCGCTTCCGCGGCGCCCTGGGCCTGCGGCGCAATTGTGAATCGAAGCATTGGTACCAGGAGAGAGGAACAGAGATGAATCTAGGACTCGCCGGCCGCGCCGCACTCGTCGGCGCATCGAGCAAAGGTATCGGCAAAGCCTGCGCCTTCGGCTTCGCGCGTGAGGGCACGAATGTTACGATCTGTGCCCGCCACGAAGACGAGCTCGCTCAGGTCGCACAGGAGATCCGCGACGAGACCGGGGTGGAGGTGTTGGCCGTCCCGACCGATCTGACCAATCCGGACCAGATCAAGCGCCTCGTCCAACAGCACATGGACCGGTTCGGGCGTATCGACGTTCTGGTTACAAACAACGGCGGTCCGCCTGCTTCTCGATTTGTCAATACGACGACTGATCAGTGGCAGTTGGGGCTCGATATGAGTCTCTGGAACGTTATTCGTCTCTGCAGCGAGGTCGTTCCCCACATGCAACGCCAGCACGACGGCCGCATCGTCAACCTTGTCTCTGTCTCCGCTCGAGAACCGATTGATGGTCTTATTCTCTCCAACGTTGCACGCGCGGGCGTTCTCGGGCTCGCGAAGACGATGGCCAACGAGCTGGCGCACGACGGAATCCGGATCAACAACGTCTGCCCCGGCTCGACGCTCACACCACGGATGGCAACCTTGTCGGCCGGGCTCGCGCAGCAGCGCGGCGCGACGCCAACCGATGTCATCGCCGACTGGGAAGCGAACATCCCGCTTGGCCGCATGGGCAAGCCCGACGAAATCGCCAACGTCGTCGTCTTCCTCGCTTCTGATGCTGCCAGCTTTGTCACCGGCACGACCATCGTTGTAGATGGTGGGCAGACCAGAGCCGTGTTCTGATAGAGACGGCATTTAGAAGATGAGCGACCCTTCCAGCGATCACCTCGCGGTGCCTGCCGCTGACCTGTGCGCGACCCCCGTGGACCTCAGCCCCCCTCCGCAACCCCACAATACCGCAGCGCCGCAACCGCGTAGAGCCTGGCCGCCTCGACGAGCTGGTCGATGTCCAGGTACTCGTCCACATGGTGGGGGATATAGGTGTCGCCTGGGCCGCAGGTGACGACGGGGACGCCGCCCTGGGTGAAGAGAATCGTGCCGTCGGTGCTGCCGGGCACGCCACCCCAGACCGGTTCGCGACCGGCGACGCCGCGGGTGGCTCCGGCCAGCGCCTCGACGATCGGGGCATCGCGCTCGATGGCGATGGGGGGGCGGGCGTCGATGATGTCCAGCTCGCAGCGGAAGGTCTCGTCCTGGTTGGTCAGCCGCTGGACAATGTCGGCCAGGTCGTCCACCACGCCCTCGACCGTCATGCCCGGGATCATCCTGATATCGAGCGTCGCCTCGCACGTCGCCGGGATTACATTGTTGGTGCCGTGCTCGCCCGCGGCCAGGGCCGGGCCGTGCACGCGGGTGGGGCTAAAGCTCGGCACGCCGAGAAACTCGTGGCGTCCAAACCGCTCAATGGCGTCCTGCTCGAGCCGCTCGATCTCGCTGAGAAAGCGCGCCATGTGGACGATCGGGTTGATCCCGGTGTAGGGCATCGCCCCGTGGGCCATCCGGCCGAAGATCGTGACCGACAGCCAGAGCACGCCCTTGTGGGCGACGCAGAGCCGATTGTCCTCTGGCTCGCAGACGATGGCCGCCGTCACGGTGTCGGCCCAGCCACGGGCCACAAAGTCTTTGACCCCCAGCATCAGCCCCTCCTCATCGGCCAGCGCGCCGATGAGGATATCGCCCTTGAGCCGGACGCCGCTGTCGACAATCGCCTTGATCGCGCCCATCGCCGCGACGAGGCCGCCCTTCATGTCGTTCGCGCCGCGCCCGTAGATCCGGCCCTCCACGATCTCGGCCCCGAATGGATCGTGGGTCCAGGCCGACTGGTCACCCTCTGTGACGACATCGGTGTGGCCCTCGAACATCAGCCGCCTGCCCGGCTCCGTGCCGGGCAGGATCGCGATGACGTTGGGCCGGCCGGGGGCGGCCCACTCCAAGCTTGTGTCGAGGCCCATCGCCTGGCAGCGGGCTTGTACCCAGCGCGCAGCCTCGGTCTCGACATGCTCCGCACCGGGTCGCGGCACGCTGTCAATCCGGACCAGCTCTTGCGTCCAGCGCACCACCAGGTCGGGGTCCACGTGGGCCAGAACGCGTTGTTCAGTTTCAGTAAGCATCGCCATCCTCGGTTGGTTGACTGGCTTGAGATATAGCGTGATGCGTGAGACGTGGCAGAATCGCTCACGCATCAGGCATGACGATTCCGTTGAAAGAGTCGCGCATAGATCAGTTCGTTCTCCCCGTACGGGGATCTTCGACCCCGAGTTCCCTCACACCGGCCAGGGGAATAAGAGCATGAAGACCATGAACGCTACGGCGGCGGCGAGCAGGAGATAATCATCCAGGTCAGCGTTCAGCTCGGTGTAGTGGGTTCGCCCCCGCCCGCCCATGTAGCAGCGGGCCTCCATCGCCAGCACCAACTCCTCCGCCCGGCGGAAGGCGCCCAGAAAGAGCGGTACGATCAGCGGGAGCAGCGCGCGCGTCTGCTGGATGAAGCGCAGCCGGCCGCGTTGGCCCAGATCGGCCCCTCGCGAGACCTGGGCCTTCATGATGCGCTCCAGCTCCTCGGCGAAGGTGGGCACGAAGCGCAGCGCGATCGTGAGCGTCAGGGCCAATTCGTGGGCCGGGAAGCCAAAGCGCTGGAAGGGCGACATCAACCGCTCAGTCCCGTGGGTCAGCTCGGTTGTGCTCGTCGAGAGGGTCAGCAGGCTCGTCAGCATCAGCAACTCGACGAAGCGCGCCGCCGAGACCACGGCCAGTTGCACGCTGCAGTTGGTCACGGTGATGAACCACCAGCGCACGAGAGCATGACAGTTTGGCCCCGTGGCGAAGCCCTCGGCATAAAAGACGATCTGGAGTACGGCCAGCAGGAGGAGAACAGGCAGGGCCGGCTTGAGACCGCTGAGGGCGTACCCCACTGGAATACGCGCTACGACCAACAGGCCGGCGATGACCAGCAGCAGCACCAGGTTGCCGGTGTAAGAGGTCTCGAAGGTGACGGCGCCAACGAGCGCGATGAAGGCCAGCAGTTTCAGGCGCGGATCGAGCCGGTGAATGATCGAGCCGGTCGGCAGGTACTGGCCAATGGTGATATTGCGGCGCAGTTCGAATTCTTCCATGATCCCTCGCCCGCTGCCGGGTGTTGCGCTGTCTTGCCGGGGGAGCCTCCAGACAGCACACGGACAACAGACAACTCACAGGTCAACTACAGCGCGACACCTGAAAGCGCCTGCTCGATGCTGGTCGCAGCCTCTGGCACCGTGAGGGCGTCGCGCCGCACGGCCAGGCCGCGGTCGGCCAGGGCGTGAAGCGCGGCGGTCACCTGGGGAATGCCCAGGCCAACCTCGAGCAACATCTGGGGCGCCTGGAAGAGGGCCCGCGGCGTCCCCTCGGCCACAGTGCGGCCCTGGGCCATGACGTAGGCCCGGTCGGCCAGGCGGGCCACCTCTTCCATGTTGTGCGAGACTAAGACAACCGTCAACCCCCAACGCGCCTTGAGCTCTGTCAGCAGCCCGAGCAACTCGTCGCGACCGCGTGGGTCGAGACCGGCCGTCGGTTCATCCAGCACCAGGACCTCGGGTCTGAGCGCCAGCACGCCGGCCAACGCGACGCGCCGTTTCTCGCCGCCGCTGAGGCTGAAGGTGTAGCGGTCCTTGAAGCTCTCGAAGGAGAGACCCACTGCCTCCATCGCCTCGCGGACGCGCTCGCGCACGTCCTCGCGCGACAGTTTGAGCTGGCGCGGGCCGAAGGCAATGTCATCGCCGACGTATTTTTCAAAGAGCTGCGCCTCGGGGAACTGGAAAACCAGGCCGACTCGCTGGCGCAACCGGCGCAGGTCGAGCGAGGGATCGCTGAGATCGTAGTCCAGGATGCGGACCTGGCCGCGGTCGGGGCGGAGCAGACCGTTGAGGTGCTGCATCAGCGTGCTCTTGCCGCTGCCGGTGTGCCCCAGCACGGCCACCGTCTCACCGCGGCACACAACGAAATCCACGCCGAAGAGCGCTTTGGTCGCCAGCGGCGTCCCCTTCATGTAGGTATGCTCGAGGCCACTGATCTCGACCAGCGGCTCACAGGGAGCCTTCTCGGTTGCCAGCGCTTCGACGAGCGGTTCCGGTTTCGGAGACAGGCTGGACACCTGCCCGTCTCCCCCGGCTCCTCGACTCTCCGGCTCGTCAGTCCCCTGGCTCCCCGGCGCGAGCACAGCTACCAACTCGTCAACCTGCAACACATCGCGCGGGATGTCTGGGTGGCGCAGCACCAGGCGCTGGGCCAGCTCGGTTACCTGAGGCACATCCAGCCCCAAGGTATGGAGGCGCTCCGTCTGGGCAAAGACCTCGCGCGGTGTGCCGACCATCACGATCTGGCCCTGCTCCATCACCAGCACTCGGTCCGCCTCCACCGCCTCTTCCATGAAGTGGGTGATCGCCACAACCGTGACCCCCTCGTCGCGGTTGAGCCGGCGCACGGTCTGCATCACCTCCTGCCGGCCGAGCGGATCGAGCAGAGCCGTGGACTCGTCCAGCACCAGCACCTCTGGCCGCATGGCGATGATCCCGGCGATCGCCACCCGCTGCTTCTGGCCGCCGCTCAAGAGGTGGGGCGCCCGGTGGCGGTAGGCCTGTATCTCGACCACGTCCAGGGCCCATTCCACCCGCCGGCGCAGTTCGGCCCGTTCAATCCCCAGATTCTCGGGACCAAAGGCCACGTCTTCCTCGACGACAGTCGCTACGAGCTGGTTATCCGGCGTCTGGAAGACCATGCCAACCGTGGAGCGGATCTCGCGACGGTTGGCCGGGTCGGCGGTGCTGAGGCCTTTGACGAGCACCTCACCCTCGGTGGGAATCAACAGCCCGTTGAGATGTTTGGCCAGCGTGCTCTTGCCGCTGCCATTGTGGCCCAGAATGACCACGTACTCACCCGGCTGCACATCCAAATTGACCTGGCGCAGCGCAACGACGGCTGCGGGCGTGCCGGCGTTATAGACGTGCGAGACGTTTTGGACGCGAACAAGTGGTTCTTTCATGAGCTGAATAACTGTCAGGGCCGCCTGACTCCAACGATGGGGGCCGTAAGATGCTACACGCCGCACCGCTGCTTGTCAATCGTCCGCACCCAGCCGGGCAGGGCTGCTCAAAGGGTATGCCAGCGCACTGCAGTGATGTCATCAGAGGAAATGCCAGTTCGCGGACTACCCGCGGCCCCCGGCCGTCG
>DOUV01001088.1 GCA_003520455.1 Chloroflexota bacterium
AATGATCTTGCGCTCGATGCTCGCCTGGGCGAGCGCCGGATTCTCACTACCGAGCGCATCGGCTTCACCGGCAGGCGCCGGCGGTTGTTGAGCCGGCGCCTCGGCCGGCCGGCCCTTCGATGCGGCCTGGGGTGCCGTCTGACCGGCGCAGGCTGTCATGAGCAGGGTGAGGATCAAGAGAATCAGGGCGAGGGTGGAACGAGCTTGCATGGGGCCTCTCCAGGGCTGAAGGATTGTTAATTATATAGACGCGGCAGCCGCGAGAATTGTTCCACCGAGAAGCAGATTGCAAGCAAACGGGCCGGGGCATCTTCGCGCCACCGGCCCGCCAGGGAGAGTGCCGGTTCAGTCACCACCCGTAGTCCAGACGCGCAATCAGCCGCTCGGGCAACCCCGCTTTGGCCATCCGTGCCTGGGTCTCAGCAATGTCATAGGCCACCCGCTCGTAGGTGAGGGCGCCGGTCTTATCGTCGTAGACCGCGTAGCTGGCGCGCGGGTCACCGTCGCGCGGCTGGCCGACACTGCCCGGGTTGATGATAAAGCGGACACCCTCCGCCTGGGCGATCGGGAGGGGCGCACCGACCGCCGGCTGCAGCACCTGCACATCATCGCTCTGATTGTCCTGGCGGAAGATGATCGGCTGGTGAGTATGACCAACCAGGCAGAACTGCGTGTCGAAGGCCTCGAAGTTCTCGGCGGCTACCGACGGGGAGAGGATATATTCCCAGATCGGGTGACGCGGGCTACCGTGGGCCAGCGTGAAACGCTCGGCGATGTGGTCCATCCGCCCAGGGAGTTTCTCGAGGAAGCCGACGCTCTCCGGGGTCAGTTGCTCTCGCGTCCACAGGACCGCCCGGCGAGCTTCGGGGTTGAAGTCGCTGATGTCGATCCGGTTCAGGGCGGCATAATCATGGTTTCCCACCAGGCAACGGTTCGGCGCCAACTCACGCACGCGTGCCACGCATTCGTTTGGATCGGGGCCATAGCCGATCACATCGCCGAGGCACCAGATCTCGTCAACCGTCGCCAAATCGGCATGAGCCAGAACTGCTTCGAGAGCGACTAGATTGGCGTGAATGTCAGAGATGATCAGATACCGCATGCCCACGATCCTATCGCAACACCGAGTCAACCCACCTCTGCGCCGGCGTGACGCTTGCAGGGCCAAGCGCTGCACGAACGGGATCTTAGCACACTTTGCAATTGGAAGCTAGACCGGTGTCAGGCCTGAGACCGAACTTTTCGAACTCTACTCGATCGCTGCCTCCCGGTTCTTGCTCAGATCCTTTGCCGTTTGCTACCCTTGTTCTATAATCGTTGTATGGCTGTTATCACCGGTAACACGCTCGACTTCTTCAGTCACAGCCCCCAGCAGACGCGGCGCATTGGTCAGCGACTGAGCCGACTGCTTCGGCCAGGCGACGTGGTGTTGCTCAGCGGGCCGCTTGGCTCGGGCAAAACCCATCTGGCTCAAGGGATCGGGGCGGGGCTTGGGATCGAGACGCCGATCCGCAGTCCGACGTTCACCCTGATCAACGAGTACCACGAGGGATGTATACCGCTCTACCACGTGGACCTGTATCGCCTCCACGGGGACGCCGAGGTGGCTACCATCGGTTTGGAAGAACCCTTCGAGGCAGACGACGGGGTCATCGTCGTCGAGTGGCCCGAGCATGCACCTGGCTGGATGCCACTCGAGGCGCTCTTCGTGACGATGCGCCACGTGGATGTGACCAAGCGCGGCATCGCAATCTCGGCGAGCGGCGAGCGGTACGAGCGGCTGCTGCTGGACTTCAAGCGTTCCGCGTTCGGAGGGCGTTGATGCTGCTTGCGCTCGACACGGCCACCCGGCAGGCCGGATTGGCGCTCTATACCGGGGACGAGGTACGCGCCGAGATGGTGTGGCAGGCCGGCCGCCACCACACGGAAGTGATGGCTCCAGCCATTCAGGCACTATTGGCCCGCGCTGGCGCCCACGCCGGCGATCTGACGGCGCTCGCCGTCTCGCTCGGCCCGGGCTCGTTCACCGGTCTGCGAATTGGGCTGGCGCTCGCCAAGGGGCTGGCCGCCGCCAACAACCTCCCGATTGTCGGCGTACCGACCCTGGACGTCACCGCGTACCCCCATCTGATTGGCTCGAACCCCGTCTGCGCGCTGCTCCAAATGGGGCGCGGCCGCCTGGCGTACAGCTTCTATGCCCCTGACGCCTGGCGCTCCGATGGCCCCTATCTCGGTGTCCTCGCCGATGTGATCGCGGCGGTCCAGATGCCCACCCGCTTCGTCGGGGAATTGCTGCCGGCGGAGCGCCAGGCGTTGCGGGTGGAGCTCGGCTTGCTGGCCGTGCTGAACCCGCCCTCGCTCGCGATGCGCCGCCCGGGGCACCTGGCTGAGATCGCCTGGGAGCGTATCCTCCGCGGCGAGACTGATGACCTTCACACCCTTGCTCCCATCTATGCGGAGGCGTCCGTTCGAACCGGACCGACAGATGCATGATTCGTGACGAGGACCTGCCCGTTGCCGTCGTCCCGATGGAGACGCGCGATATTCCCGCCATCATGGAGATCGAGCGCGCCTCGTTCACCACCCCCTGGTCGGCCAGCGCGTACCGGCACGAACTCGAGCGGAACGAGCTGGCTCACTACTTTGTGCTGCTACCGCGCGAGGCCCTCGAGGGTGCGATCGAGCACCGGGCGCCCAGTTTGCGCGACCGCATCAGTCGCTGGCTCCTCGGTATCAACCCCAGCGGCCGCCCGGTGATGGGGTATGCCGGGTACTGGTTGATGGCCGGCGAGGCCCACATCAGCACGATTGCGCTCGACCCCACCTGGCGCAGCAAGGGGCTGGGCGAGTACCTCCTGCTGCGAACCATCGAGGCTGCCATCGCCGACGGCGCCGACCTGGTGACCCTGGAAGTACGCGTCTCAAACACCCGCGCCCAGAATCTCTACGAGAAGTACGGCTTCGACGTCGTCGGGCGACGGAAACGCTACTACCACGATAACAACGAAGACGCCCTCATCATGACCGTCGAGGGCGTCCAGTCCGCCACCTACTGCGACTTTCTGGCGATGCGGCGCGAAGCCCGCCTCCACCGCCTGACGGAAACCGACGTCCACGCCGCCGAATAAAGCGGTGAAGCGGTCTGGAACTCCTACCATACGTTTGCCGAGTTGATAGTCTGGGCGTCAAAGGCCGCAGTTGTCCTGAAGGACGCCTGCAGGGGTGCTGAGAAGGGGTGTCTCAGCCGCCGAGCGGGTCGGTTCCAGGCTGCTGAGCGAGGGCTATGACCACGGGGAGGAGTTGCTGGGCCGCACGGCCGCGATGGCTGAGGAGGTTCTTCTCGGCGCGGGTGAGCTCCGCTGCACTGCGCCCGGCCTCCTCCACGTAGAAGATTGGGTCGTAGCCGAAGCCATGCGCTCCATGCGGCGCGAAGAGGATTCGCCCTCGAACCTCGCCGATGCTCTCTGCCTCCCGTCGGTCGGGAAGCCAGAGGACGGTGTAGCAGACAAAACGCGCCTGCCTCCGCGTCCATGGGACACCGGCCAGTCGCGCCAGCAGCGCGGCGTTGCGATCGGCGTCCGTTGGCCCGGCCCAGCGGGCACTGTGCACGCCGGGTGCACCGCCCAAGGCCGCGACTTCCAGGCCACTATCGTCGGCCAGCGTAGGCAAGCCACTGGCCAGACCGTAGGCCCGTGCCTTGAGCCTGGCGTTTTCTGCGAAGGTGGCCCCGGTCTCGGCCGCGTCCCAGTCCAGGCCAACATCCGCCAGCGTCACCAATTCCACAGGGAGGGTCTCGAAGATCGCGGCGTATTCAGCCAGCTTGCCACGGTTGTTGGTGGCGATCAGGAGTTTCAAGGAGTTCTCCCCGAGGTTGCGGTCGTAGCCAGGAGCAAGGGCAACAGATGTCAAGAGGAAACCATCAAAAGGTTCCCTCGCCAGGATTTCGCTCACACGACGCCGCGGCCATTGCGCTTTTGCCGTCTGGATAGAGCGGCCAGAGCCGCGAGGGCCGGAAATGTTCCGGCGGGCTGTCTCTCCAGCCTTGACGGCCGCCGCAACCAGCACGTTCCCGAGCGCCATTTTCGCCCGCGGCCGTGAACGATGCGGTTCGCCATAAATGTCTGAAATGGCCGTTTTGCCCGAATCCCACGTTGATCTGGGCTGGCTTCTCTTGCTACCTGCTCCCTGCTCCTTGTAGACGCAAGCTGGGCGCGACGTCGATCCCGAGGGAAGAGGTTTCCCCCCGCTGCAGGTGGTAGTACGCTGCGGCCGCCGTGGCGGCGGCATTGTCGGTACAGAGAACCGGTGCTGGATAGTGAAAGGTGACGCCGAGTTCTCCAATCGCGACGGCCATTTGCTGGCGGAGTGGCGCATTCGCAGCAACCCCGCCGACTATCAGGACCTGGCGGACCTTGAACTCCTCGGCGGCCTGGCGCGTCTTGGCTACCAACACATCGACCACCGCCTGTTGGAAGCTCGCAGCCAGGTCGGCCACCGGAAGTTCGCGCATGACGGTGGGGGAGCGGGTGGCAGCGGCCCCCATGCTCGCAGTCGGCGTGTACTTCTCCACGATGCGCAACACTGCGGTCTTCAGTCCACTGAAGCTGAAATCGTAGCTGCCCGGCAGCATTGCCCGCGGCAGGTCGAAGGCGTTGGGATTTCCCGCGGCCGCCACCCGCTGCACGTGCGGGCCACCGGGGTACGGGAGCCCCAGCAACCGGGCGACCTTGTCGAATGCCTCGCCCGCGGCGTCGTCGAGTGTGTGGCCGAGCAGTTCGTACTCACCATGACCGTGCATCAAGACTAGCTCGGTGTGGCCACCGCTGACGATCAGAATCAGCGCCGGAAACTCCGGGTGCGGGACGCCGGCCTCCTCCTCGGGGTTTCGCGCGAGCCAGGCGGTGTAGATATGCCCTTCGAGGTGATTGATGCCGATGAAGGGCAGCCCCCGCGCCAGTGCCAACCCCTTGGCGAAGTTCAACCCGACGACGAGCGAGCCCGCCAGTCCCGGTCCTTGCGTGGCGGCGATCGCATCAATCTGATCCCAACCGAACTGTGCCGCGGCCAGGGCCTGATCGAGCGCAGGCGTGATCGCCAGGACATGCTGCCGCGAGGCCATCTCGGGGTAGACGCCACCAAAGCGCTTGTGCAACTCGATCTGCGACGCGATCATATTTGCCAGGATTGAGCGGCCATCGCGCACGATTGCAACGGCCGTTTCATCACAACTGGTTTCAACACCAAGAACGTTCATCGTCGCATCTTTTGTTTACCCCCCATTCGACGGCGTGGGCAGCGGCGTAGCCGAGGTGTAGGGCAGCCGGTAGACGCCGCCGGTCGTAAGCAGATAGAGTGCCCCTGCGTTGGTATCGACCGCCAGATCGCGGATGGTCCCCCACGATTCGTTCGCGGGTGGAAGGTACTGCGCCAGCAATTCGCCGCGCTTGGAGAAGCGCAGCACCCGCTCCCCATCCGCCAGGAAGAGATCTGTACTCTCGGGCGGCTCCGTTGCGAGCACCAGCGGCGAGGTCAGCGGAGGCTCGATGGCCGGGAGCGAAAAGTCGCGCAGCTTCCCACTATTCAGCCGTGAGACCTTCCCCTGGTCCTGCAAGATGTAGATATCGCCATCAATCCCCATCTGGAGTGGCGGCCCCAGCTCGGCCGAGGCCTCAGCCGTAATCCAACTGCTCGGCGGATTTGAGTACCCACCGCTGCCGTCGGGAACATACTTCCAGACTTGTTTGTGCTCGCGATCCAGCAGGTAGAGATTGCCGAAATAGGGCTCGATCGCGACGACCCGGGCGTCCACCGGGGTGAACGGCAAGATCCGGACCGTGTTCGCAGCCGGGTCGAACTCGGCTACCTGCCCACTTGCGGTCAGTACGATCAGTGCCGCCTCGCGATCGTTACCCTTGGGCATCCAGGTCAGGAACTGAGGTGTGCCGAGTGTCCCATTCGTCGCCTGCTGGCCGCCATAGACCACCGGCGACTGCGACGCGAGCGAGCCGTCCACCGGCCTGGTCGCACTCAGACGGTAGATGGCGCCCTCATGAAGATCGAGCGCGTAGACGTCGTCGCCGGCGACCGCGATGTTCACCGGCTGAGCTGACTCACTCAGTGCGGCCAGCCGGGTGGGCGTGAGGCGGATAATGTTGAGCGTGCGATCCAGCATATCCTGGGCACGCTCGCGCATCTGGCGCAACTCGACGCTGTTGGGTTGGATGGTCTCGGCGGCTTCGATCTCGGCCTGCGCCTGTTGCACGAGCTGCGCCGCCTCAGCAGTCGGTGCTGCTTGCGCCTGTTCCAGGTAGGCCTGGGCGGCCGCCGCATGCTCGTTATAGGCTGAGTTGCGTGTGCTCCCCTGGCGCCAGACCAGGAAGGCAGTCAGCGTCAGTGCCAGGAGTGGCAGCCCGACCGCCGCCAGCAGCCACAAGGCCCGTCGATCGCGCGGCGGGCCATCGCGCTGCGCACTTGTGGCCCCAGGCTTCCTGGGCGGTGGTACTTCGCCTCCCGGCAACAGCTGGTACAGAAGACTCTGGAGAAACCTCCAGACGGTCGCAATCGCGCCCACAAACAGCTGGCCAACGGAATCGAGCAGTGGCCCGGTGCGCTGAACCAGGGGGCCGAGCGCCCGCTGCGACCAACGGAGCGTGGCGATGATCGCGCCAACTGCCATGGCCAGGATGGCGTAGATTGTAGCTACACCGATTCGAAGAGCGCCGAGCAGACTCCCGCGAGCCGGCCTGCGAGTTGGTGCCCGCTCAGCTATTCGGTCAAGGCGCCGTGGGGTGGGAAGCGCCTTGGGCTCGTCCGGAGACCCCACCTGGCTGGCCGGCTCCAGCCGCGAGCGACGGGTTGGACGGTGTGGGCGCGGCTCGGGCTCGACCTCCTGGCGCGGACGGCTTGCGGGCGGAGGAGCAGGTGGCTCAGCTGATACCTTGTCGGGGGGTGGCGCGGCCGGTTCGACCGGTGTCGTCGGCTCCGTCTCCCCGTACCACCAGGCGTCGCGTTCGCGCTCGCTCGAGGAGAGCCCTCGCGGTTCTCCGCGGCGACGCCTGGCGCTCTCGCGGATCGACGGGCCCGGTGCCGTGGCAACCGTGCGGCGACCGGTCTGCTCGCCGACACGGATCACCATGGCCGAGAAGTCCTGACCCTGTGCCAGATCAGCCAGCGAGCCAGCCGCGTCCTGGGCGCTCTCCGAAGTGAGTGCTGCCTCAATCGCGTCCGGAGGTGCCAGGGTCGGCAGGTGGGAGGCGGTGAGGGCGACCACATCGTGTGGCTTGAGCGTGAAGTGAGCCAGCCTCACCTGAACGGCGTAGCTCTCGCCGAGAGGAGTCAGGGCGGGTGCGTCGCCGGTCTGCAGATCGTCAAATGAGCGTGGGAAGCGAGTCACAGCCGCGTTGCGGGCGATGTAGGTGAGAGCCGGGCCAGCCTGTCCGAGGTAGAGGTCGCTGCCACGCATGACGACGCAGTTCAGCCCGGCCCAAATCTGCTGGTCGGGCATGGCATTGGCGTTCTCTTGCAGGAGCAGGGCGTTGGCAGCCTCGGCGGCAGCATTGAGAGCGCCGGTGATCCCGCCGCGGGCCTTGCGAAAAGCTTCGGTGGCGGCTTTCACCAGGCGCTCGCTGGCGATATCCCAGAGCTCTGCCGGGGCCGAAACCTCGACCAACACGTAGAGCCGCCCCCGCTCCCCCTCGATTGAGCCCATCTCGGGGGGCGAGACGCGGCGCTCACCCTCAATGAGACTGAGTTCTACAACCTCCGCGCTCAGGTCCAGCGCGTCATCGGCCAACGCACACCTCCGGCATCTGGGTTGAAAGTTGCGGGTTGCAAGGTTGAAGGCTCAACATCCTTAGAACCTTCGTCCGTCACCTGGAACTTGTCAACCTTCAACCTGTTCCTCCCATAACATATCAGCATGCTCCAACAGCACGCGCGCCCGCTCGGGAGGAACTTGTTTCACTTCAAGATACCGCACGAGCAACTCGCGCGGACTCATCGCTGCGACCGTCTCCTGGTCCCCCAACCGCAGGCGTGCCGGGCGATCCACCTCGCGCACGATCGCGGCAACGTGCGCGGCGCTCGCCAGGAGTTCGCGCAACTCGCGGTCGTGCAGCCCGACCGCGGCTTCAGGGGTCGTTTTGACCACAAGTTTCACCACCGCGTCGGCGATCTCGTGCTTCGCGATCGCGCGCCGGACCTCGTTGAGCGGGTCGGTGCTGCTGCGAGTATCGACCGCGATGCTGAGGAAGGGACGTGTGGGTGTCTCCTCGAAGGTCCAGCGCGTCGGGCCATCGCCGATCTCGACGACGACGAACCCTTTGGGTTCGCGCGCCTCGCCGAAATCAATTCGCTCGATGCTGCCGGCGTAGACCATGGGGGGGTGGTCTACCAGCGTAGGCAGCGCCTGGTGCTTATGAATGTGCCCGAGCGCAATATAATCGAACTTGGGATTTGCCAGGAGCGCGCGCTCGACGACGATATCCTGTCCGAGCAGCACATTGCGCTCGGAACCGTAGACAGCGCCCTCGACGGTCCCGTGGAACGCCAGCACCGCCGGAACATCGTCATCCACTCGTTTTGCCAGCGCATCGAGAATCTGGCGAAGCCGCGCCTCGATCTCGTCGTTGACCTGCGCCGCGGTCAAGCCGCGAAATTCATCCTTGGTCAGAAGATACGAGCGCAACACCCAGGGCATCGCCGCGATCTGCACCGCCCCACGCTTTGTCGGGATCGATTGGAGCTGCGGCTTTTGCGCGACGGTCACGTGGTCAATCGCCAGGGTGTCGAAGATCTCGACGCTGTGGGCTCGATTCAGCGCATTCGGGAGGTCGTGGTTGCCGACCAGTAGGAACGTTGGGACCCTGGCCTGGCTCAGGCGACGAATGCGCCGGGCGAACTCGCGTTGATGGGTTGGGCTGGGATCGCGATTCTTGAAGGCATCCCCGGTGAAAAGCACGAGATCAATATCCTTCTCGATCGCGAAATCCACAACGTAGTCGAAGGCGCGCAAGAAATCCATCAAGCGCGTGCTCAGACCGGTTTCGGGATCGAGCCTGCCGTAGTTCTCGACACCCAGGTGCAGGTCGCTGAAATGCAGTAAACGAATCACGCTCGTCCTTTCGGTCAGTTGCGCGTTGAAGGTTCTCGTTCAACCTGAACCCTACTTCACCATGATCAAATCCTTGATCTTCGTGAAGAGTTTGTCGCCGATGCCGGTCACGAGTTTGACCTCGTCGATCGAGTGGAATGGGCCGTTGGCCGTGCGGTAGTCGACGATTCGCTGGGCGATCACGGGACCGATCCCGGGAAGTTGGTCGAGTTCTTCGGGCGAGGCGGTGTTGATGTTGATTGGCCTGATGCCCGGGGCTCCACCGTTGCCGCCGCGCTCTTCCCGCGGGGCGTTCGGTGCTGTGCCGGTGATCGGGCCCGGGGTGGGCGCCGTGCCGCGCGCGGGAACGTGAATGTGCATCCCATCGCTCACTCCCTCCGCACGATTGACGATCACCGGGTCGGCCTCAGCAGTCAAGCCACCCGCCGCCGCGAGCGCATCCTCCACGCGACTATCGGGCGGCAAAAAGTAGACATCCGGGTGGGCGACCTCGCCACTGACGAAAACCGCGAGCGGCGCGGGGGTCGTCGTGGGCGCCATCGTGACCGTTGGGGCGGGGGTTGGCTCAATCAGTTGGAGCTCGACTCCAGGCCGCTGAGCGCCCCACCACTGCAACAGGCCAACTACACCCACACTGGCGATGAAAGTTGCCAGGTGGCCGCGGTTTCGTTCGAACCATGCTCGCATTGGCGTCTCCCTGCACACCCCCCGCACCGAGAGGACAGAGACGTCCGAGACATTATAGTTGAAGGCCCGGTTGCGAACAAGGGCCGGAGGAAGGACAATATGTCTACTAGTCAGGCCCGAACTGAGCGGCACCCAGGAATGATATTGAGAGGGGCCGGCCCTTCACTCTCGGCTCAGGGCTCAGCCGGGCGATGACTCAGGACCGCTCCCGCATCCAGTTTGGCCCTAAACATTTGTTCGAGTATTATAGCACAAATCCGTGCAGAATCCATCCTGTCTTTGGCCGGGGGTGTACGCAGGAGTTGTCCGGCAGGTGGCGGCGCCAGCAGAACCTAACCCCCCGGCCCCCTTCCCTCGCAGGGAAGGGGGAGGCGGAGGGC
>DOUV01000285.1 GCA_003520455.1 Chloroflexota bacterium
CGCCGTGACCCAGGTCGCAGTCGATCGCCAGGCCGTTCGTGTCGGCCCGGCGCTCGCCGGCCGCGTTGTGCGGCAGGCTGCGCCGCTGCTTGGCACGCTCGCCGCGCTGGCCGTTGGTGCTGTGCTGCTCGCACTGGCCGGCGTCGATCCGGTCCGCGCCTACGGCATCATGCTCAAGGGCGCGTTCGGCGGCTGGCGGCAGATTCAAGAAACCGTCCTTAAGGCCGTCCCGCTCGTACTGGTTGGGCTCGGGCTGTCGGTGGCGTTGCGCTGTCGGATGTGGAACATCGGCGGCGAGGGGCAGTATTTCATGGGCGCGCTGTTCGGCGGAGTCGTCGCGCTCACATTTCCAACCTGGCCGGCTTGGGCGTTGATCCCGACGATGATCATCGCGGGTGTCCTCGGCGGGGCGTTCTGGGCGGCGATTCCGGCCTGGCTGAAGATCCGGCGCGGAATGAACGAGATCATCTCGACGCTGATGCTCAACTACATTGCCGTGCTTTTCATGGAGTACGTTGCCCGTGGGCCGTTGCAGGAGCCGGGCGGGTACCTGCCGGAGAGCGCCCAGTTCGTGGCGGCGGCGCGAATGCCGGTGATCTACGGGCGGCTCCACCTGGGGGTGCTGCTCGCGCTGCTGCTCGCACCCTTCTGTTACCTGCTGATCTGGCGAACGCCGCTGGGCTTTCGGCTGCGCGCGGTCGGCTCGCAGCCGAAGGTGGCGCGCGCCGCCGGGATCGACCCGGCGCGGAGCATCGCCTTCGCGCTGATCTTCAGTGGGGCGCTGGCCGGTCTGGCCGGCATCATCGAAGTGAGCTACCTGCACACCCGCCTCAAAGGAGCGATCTCGGGCGGGTACGGCTACAGTGGCGTGCTGGTGGCGCTCCTCAGCCGGATGCATCCGCTCGGGGTGTTGGTCGTCGGCGTCTTTTTCGCCGCGCTGACCATCGGCGCTGAGGCGATGCACGTCCTGGCTCAGGTGCCGGCGGCGCTGGCCGACGCCATCCAGGCGCTCGTGGTGTTGTTTGTTCTGGCCGCGGACGCGCTGGCCAGACGGGAGTAGTCGTGTGGATTGGAACTCGATTCTGACGTGGGGCTTCCTCGTAGCGCTGGTCACTTCTGGCATCCGGTTGGCCATCCCCGTGATGCTGGCGACCCTCGGCGAGGTGGTGACTGAGCGCGGCGGAGTAGTCAACCTGGGACTCGAGGGCGTGATGATCGCCGGCGGGTTGGGTGGCTTCATGACGGCCTACTTCATCCAAAACTCGGCCTGGGGGGCGTCGCTGCCGTGGGCCGGAACCTGGCTCGGACTTGCCGCGGGGATCCTGGCCGGGATGGCGATGGGCTTGATCCTGGCGGTCCTGTGTGTCACGCTGCACGCCGATCAAGTCGTGAGCGGGGTCACCCTGGTGATCCTCGGGCTGGGCCTCACGAGTTACCTCTACCGGCAGGAGTTCAGCTCGCTCACGGCGCGCGTTACCGGTCTGCCGGCCTGGCCGATCCCGGGGCTCGCGCGTATCCCGGTCATCGGCGACATTTTTTTCAACCACGACGTGGTCACCTACGGTAGTTTCTTGCTCGTTGGCCTGGTGTGGGTTTTTCTCTACCGTACCATGTGGGGGCAGCAGATCCGGGCGGTCGGCGAACACCCCGCGGCGGCGGATACCTCGGGCGTGAACGTCGAGCTTACCCGCTACGCCGCCATCCTGATCGGCACTGGCCTGGCCGGGCTTGGCGGGGCCGTGCTGACCGTCGTGCAACTACGCCTCTTCCGCGAGGGCATCACGGCCGGTCGCGGCTGGATCGCCGTGGCGCTGGTGATCTTTGCCCGCTGGCGGCCGGAGCTGGCGTTGGCGGGGGCGCTGCTCTTCGGCCTGGCCGATTCGCTCCAGTACCGAATCCAGGCCCTGGCCACCACCGGGCGCGGCGCGGGCGCCATCCCCTATGAATTCCTGCTGATGCTGCCGTATCTCCTGACCCTCGGTGTGCTGCTCGTCCGCGTGCGCAAGACCGATGCCCCGGCGGCCCTCGGCCGCCCGTACCTCAAGGGCGAGCGATGAGCGCTACAGTCGGTGAGATCCTGGCCCTGCTCGAGGGCAAGCGCCTCGAGCGATTCCCCGTCTTCAGCGGCCTCCCGAGTCTGACGCGGCTCGGTCTGGAAGCCTGTGGACTTCAATTCGGTGAGGTGCACCGGGACGCGGCCAAAATGGCCGCAGCAGCCGCGACTACCTACGAGCTCTTCGGCTTCGAGTCGGCAGTCGTGCCGTTCGACCTCTGCGTCGAGGCCGAGGCCCTCGGCTGTGAGGTGAACTTCAACGATGAGCTGCCTTTCATCGTGCACCCGACTATTGCCACGCGCCTCGGATCAACGCCCGAGGGGTTGGACCTTCACCCGCCGCTCGAACTGGCGTTGGCTGGACGGCTGCCGGTTGTGATGGAGGCCATCTGGCTTTTGAAAAGCCGGGTGGGCCGTGAGGTCGCCGTCGGGGCCTGGATTCCTGGACCGTTCACGCTGGCCTGGCAGATCATCGAGGTCGAGCCGCTGATCCTCTCCGTTGCGAGCCCTGCGCACGTCGCACCACTCCTGGCTCGGCTGGCCGCCATTCTTGCCCAGGTCGCCCGCTGCTACCGGGAAGCCGGGGCCGATTTCATCACCATTCACGAGATGGGCGGCTCGCCGCGGATCGTCGGTCCGCAGGCCTTCCGGACGCTCATCCTGCCGGCGCTCCGGAGCCTGATCGCGCAGGTCCCCGCGCCTCGAGTGCTGAGCGTCTGTGGCCATACCCAACCCGTCATGGCCGACCTGACAGGTTGCGGGGTGGAGGCGATTAGCGTGGACCAGCGCTGCGACCTGGCTCGGGCCCGGGAGGTAGTCGGCCCCGAGCCGCTCTTGTTTGGCAACTTCGATCCTGTCGGCGTGTTGGCCGACGGTACGCCGGAGACCGTCGCTGCGACGGTGAGGGCGATTGCCGCAGCCGGCGCAGACGCGATCTGGCCGGGCTGCGACTTGTGGCCGGAAGTGCCTGCTGAGAACATGAGCAGCCTTGTCGAGACGGCGAAAGGCCTGAGACGGAATGGCCGCCCGTGAGGGTGGGCACACGCGGGCACGGTGGGCCTCTTATAGGCCCCTCCGGTTGCTGCGGAGCGCCGGCACCGGGTTGCGCCCGTGGCACGCCCACCTCTGCCGGGGACCGTGCCGGCCTTGCTGTGCTCCCTCCCGCCAGTGCCTGCCGTTGATGATGCCACCGGCACCGCGCTACCAATGATGAATCGTCTCACTCGTTGATTGCCCTCACAGTGCGCGTGGACCGCTTAACTCGTTTCTCCATCTTCACGTTGATTCCTCGCCAGGCGCCCCCTGATTTGGTTGGCGAGAAAAGTCCTGGAGGTGCAGGTGATGGCAGGAGCCGGTTACGATCTCCGTTCGTACCTTGATTACGCCCGCAGCCGGGGCCCCGAGCACTTCATGGTCATCCCGGAGAAAGTGCCGCTGGATTACACGTCCACTGCGCTGACGCTGGAACTGGAGAAGCGCGGGCGGAACCCGATCCTCTTATTTGAGAACATTGACGGGTACGACATCCCCGTCGTGTCCAACCTGTTCGCAACACGGGAACATGCAGCCTGGGCGGTCGGCTCCGACGAAGCGAATCTCTACGCCCGCCTGGGCGATGCCATGGACAACCTGATCCCGGCTCGGCGCGTCTCGCGAGGGGCGGTGCAGGAGGTGATCCGGGAAGGCGACGAGGTCGACCTGGCCCAGCTCCCGATTGCCCGGCATTTCCGCCAGGATGCCGGCGCGTACGTCACCGCGGGCATGATTGCGGCCCGCGATCCGGACACCGGGGTGGGGAACCTGGCGTACGCCCGGCTGCAATTCCAGGGTCCGCGCCGGATGGGTGCGAGCATTCACAGCCGCCAGCACCTCTGGGATTACTACCGCCGGGCGGAACTGGCCGGGAAGGATCTGCCGGTGGCGGTTGTCATCGGGGCGCACCCCGCGCTCATGATCGCAGCGGCGAGCAAGATGGCCATCGACGTCGACGAGTACGATCTCGCCGGCGCGCTGATGGGTCAGTCCCTGGACGTCTGCCGCGCACATAGTGTAGACGTCGACGTCCCGGCGCACGCCGAGATCGTGATCGAGGGGCATCTGCTCGCCCAGGAACGCGGACCGGAAGGGCCGTTCGGTGAGTACACCGGGTACGCGAGTAGCCGCTCGTCCAACAATGTCTTCCAGGTCTCGGCGATCACGATGCGGCCGGATCCCATCTTCGTCGATATTGTCCCGGGGAATTCGAGCGAACATCTTCTGCTCGGCCACATTTCCTACGAAGCCTGGGTGCACAAACGCCTGAAAGAGGCGCTCCCGTTTTTCGTCGATTTTCACTTCCCATCCTCCGGCATTCACTTCCATTGCTACATCCGCATCGACAAGACGGCCGAAGGTCAGGCACAGCAAGCTGCGCAGTTGTTGTTTGGGCTGGATCCCTACACCAAACTGGTCGTCGTCGTGGACAAGGACATCGATCCCAGCAACGAGCACGAGGTGCTCTGGGCCATCGCGACCCACCTGCAGGCCGACCGGCGGGTGAGCATCCTGAGTAACACCCTTGTCAATCGCCTCGACCCCTCATCGGCGGACGGCCTCGGCGCCAAGATGCTACTAGACGCGACCCGTCCTCTGAAATGGGAAGCCGCACGCGCCACACTGCCCGACTCGGCGGTCGAACTGGCCCGCCGGCTGCTGGACGGGGGGTAATCCGGGACCTTCAGAAGGTATCCAACAGCTTCCTCACGGTGTACCTGCCCGCGATCCGTGGTCCGTAAGAACCGCGCAATTCAATTTTCGATCGCCGTTCGTGGACCAGGGAGCCTGGCTTCCCTGAACACAATGACGCTGACCAGTTCCGGCCGGTTGGGGCTCCTTTGATTCCCGACCAGCCGGTCTGGTCCCTGGCGGTCTAGAGCATCGGTCAAGTCGGCCTTGTGGCGGGTGGGAGCCGGGCGACTGAAGTCGCGG
>DOUV01000969.1 GCA_003520455.1 Chloroflexota bacterium
CTCTGGTTGCACAAAACTTACGCCTAATGCTGCGACGAGCAAATTTTTATGCAATTTTTACCGCTGCCGGTGCGATCTTGACGCCTCCCTTATCTGATTCGCGCTACTATGTACTTATCAGATCAGCGGTCAGCAAGCCACAAAGACAAGGATGCGAATATGGATATTGTCTACCTCGGTATAGTGCTTCTCTTTTTTGCTCTCTCAGCGGGATTCGTTCGTTTAAGCGACCGATTGTAGGAGGCACATATGCCATTGCTGTACTTGGTCGGTGGCCTCATTGCATTGGCGTTGCTGATATATCTCTTGGTCGCCCTCTTGAAGCCAGAGCTGTTCTAATGACATCGAACGGCATTTTTCAAATAGGTCTCTACCTTGCCATCTTGCTGGTGCTGGTGAAGCCGCTCGGGTGGTATATGGCACGGGTCTACGAGAGCGAACCAGTCGGGCTGGACCGCCTGCTGGGGCCGGTTGAGCGTGGTTTCTATCGGCTCTGGGGGGTGCGGCCAGGCGAAGGTATGACCTGGAAGGTCTACACCCTGGCGATGTTGCTCTTCAATGCAGTGGGGCTCATTGCGCTCTACGCGCTCCAACGATTGCAGGGGCTCCTGCCGTTAAATCCGCAGGGCTTCAGGGCTGTTTCACCCGATTTGGCGTTCAACACCGCTGTCAGTTTCGCGAGCAACACGAACTGGCAGGCGTACGGCGGCGAGACCACGATGAGTTACCTGACACAGATGATGGGGATGACAGTGCAGAACTTCGTCTCGGCCGCGACGGGGATGGCGATCCTGGTGGCTTTGATTCGCGGGCTGCGGCAACGCTCCGGGGAGACAGTCGGGAACTTTTGGGTGGACCTGACGCGCAGCGTGCTCTACATCCTGCTGCCACTCGCCTTGGTGTTGGCACTTGTGGAGGTCTCACAGGGCGTCGTGCAGAATTTCAACGCCTACCAGGAGGTTCCGTTACTGCAACCGACGACAGATTCGGCGGGTAACCCGGTGACGACCCAGATGCTGCCGATGGGGCCGGCAGCGTCGCAGATCGCGATCAAGGAGTTGGGCACCAACGGCGGCGGCTTTTTCAACGTAAACTCGGCGCACCCGTTCGAGAACCCAACACCGCTCTCGAATTTCTTCGAGATGCTGGCGATCCTCCTGATCCCGGCGGCGTTGATCTATACCTTTGGCAAGATGATCGGTGATACACGGCAGGGGTGGGCGATTCTGGCGGCGATGACGATTGTGTTTGTCGCGTTGCTCGCTGTCTCCGTGTCGGCCGAGCAGGCGGGCAACCCATTGTTCACACCTCTCGGCGTGAGCCAGGACGCGAGCGCATTCCAGGCCGGCGGCAACATGGAAGGGAAAGAAGTTCGGTTCGGCATTGCCAATTCGGCGCTCTGGGCGACGGCGACGACCGCTGCGTCGAACGGTTCCGTCAACTCGATGCACGATTCTTACACACCGTTGGGCGGGCTCGTGCCGATGTTTCTGATACAACTGGGCGAGGTGATCTTCGGCGGCGTTGGTTCGGGGCTCTACGGCATGCTGGTCTTCGCCATCATCTCGGTCTTCGTCGCCGGCTTGATGGTAGGCCGCACGCCCGAGTATCTCGGCAAGAAAATCGAGGCCTACGAGATGAAGATGGCCTCCCTCATTATCCTGATTCCGCCGATCACCGTCTTGATCTTCACAGCGCTCGCACTTATGACCAAGAGCGGACGGGCAGCGATCCAGGATGTGGGGCCGCATGGGTTCAGTGAGGTCCTGTACGCCTTTTCGTCTCAAGGCAACAACAACGGCAGCGCGTTCGCTGGCCTGGAAGCAAACACCCCACTCTATAACCTGACTGGCGGCCTGGCAATGCTCTTCGCACGTTACTGGCTCGCCATCCCAACCCTGGCGATTGCCGGCTCGCTGGCCCGGAAGACAGTCGTACCGGTCGGGCCAGGCACCTTGCCGACGCATACGCCCCTCTTCATCACGCTGCTGATCGGCATCGTCACTATCGTGGGCGCGCTGACCTTTATTCCAGCGCTCGCGCTCGGCCCGATTGTGGAGCACCTCATCTTGTACGGTATGTGAAGTATGGCAACGACAACAAAGGGCCGGCGATTGTTCGATCCGCCAATTGTGCGGCGGGCAGTTGTTGATGCATTCCGCAAGCTCGATCCACGCCACCAGGTACGAAATCCGGTGATGTTCGTCGTCGAGGTCGGCAGCCTTCTGACCACGCTCCTGTTTGGGCAGGCGCTGTTGGGCGCGGGCGAAGCACCCGTCGGCTTCATCCTCGCCATCACGCTCTGGCTCTGGTTCACCGTCCTGTTCGCCAATTTCGCCGAGGCGATGGCTGAGGGACGCGGCAAGGCACAGGCAGAGACGCTCCGCGCAGCGCGGCGGGACATCATCGCCAGGAAACTGAGCCAGCCCGAGCGAAACGCGCGTTACGAGATCGTGCCGGCCAGCGCGCTGCGGAAGGGAGACATCGTGTTGGTGGAGGCCGGCGACTACATTCCCGGTGATGGCGAAGTGATTGAAGGTGTGGCCTCAGTGGACGAAAGTGCCATCACCGGCGAGAGCGCGCCCGTCATCCGTGAGAGCGGGGGAGACCGCAGCGCCGTCACCGGCAGCACGCGCGTCTTGTCCGACTGGTTGGTGGTTCAGATCAGCGCCAATCCCGGCGAGACCTTCCTCGATCGCATGATTTCGATGGTCGAGGGCGCGAAGCGCCAGAAGACGCCGAACGAGATCGCGCTCAATATTCTGCTCGCCGCCCTGACGATCATCTTCCTGCTGGTGACGGTCACGTTGCTGCCGTTTTCGCTCTACAGCGTGTCGGCCTCGGGTGGAACACCGATCACCGTCACGGTTCTGGTGGCCCTCCTGGTCTGCCTGATCCCGACGACCATCGGCGGGCTGCTCTCGGCCATCGGCATCGCCGGCATGGACCGCATGATTCAGGCGAACGTCATCGCGATGTCGGGGCGCGCCGTCGAGGCAGCGGGGGACGTCGATGTCCTCTTGCTCGACAAGACGGGGACGATCACCCTCGGCAACCGCCAGGCGACTGATTTTATCCCGTCTGATGGTACCGATGCGGGCCGCCTTGCGGACGCGGCGCAACTCGCGTCGCTAGCCGATGAAACGCCGGAAGGGCGGAGTATCGTCGTCTTGGCCAAGGAGCAGTACGGTCTGCGAGAGCGCGACATCCACGCCCTCAAGGCACACTTTGTTCCGTTTCGTGCCCAAACGCGCATGAGTGGTGTGAATCTGAACGGTCGAGAGATTCGGAAGGGCGCGGTCGATGCGATCGAAGCCTACGTCTCGGACCTGGGAGGAACTCTTCCTTCCAACGTATTGAGCACCGTCGAGGAAATCGCGAAACAGGGAGGGACGCCTCTCGTTGTGGCCGAGGGCCCAAAGGTATTGGGCGTCATCCATCTGAAAGACATCGTCAAGGGCGGGATGCGCGAGCGCTTTGCCGAGTTGCGCCGCATGGGGATCAAGACGGTCATGATTACCGGCGACAATCCCCTCACGGCTGCCGCCATTGCTGCCGAGGCCGGGGTCGACGACTTCCTGGCACAGGCAACGCCGGAGGCGAAGCTCACCCTGATCCGCGAGTACCAGAGCGGGGGCCGGCTGGTAGCGATGACCGGCGACGGAACCAACGATGCTCCGGCGCTGGCGCAGGCCGATGTGGCGGTCGCGATGAATACAGGAACGCAGGCGGCCAAAGAGGCCGGCAACATGGTCGATCTCGATTCGAATCCAACCAAGTTGATTGAGGTTGTCGAGATCGGCAAACAGTTGCTCATGACACGCGGCGCGCTGACCACCTTCAGCATCGCCAACGATGTGGCAAAATACTTCGCCATCATCCCGGCGGCCTTCGCAACGACCTACCCGGCGCTCAACGCCCTAAACATCATGGGCTTGGCGACACCCCAGAGTGCGATTCTTTCAGCAGTGATCTTTAACGCGCTGATCATTATCGTCTTGATCCCATTGGCGCTGCGGGGAGTCCGCTACCGCCCGGTCGGTGCCGCGGCGCTGCTGCGTGACAACCTGTTGCTGTACGGGTTGGGTGGGTTACTCGCGCCGTTCATCGGCATCAAGCTCATTGACATGATCCTCGCTGCGCTACGGCTCGTGTGAATCAGGGCAAACTGGCGGCGATGCCGATTGAGCCAGTGATCGGGTCCGCAGGGCTGTGCCAGAAGGACCCGAACAGCGACGCATGCCTGCCAGGCGACCAGGAATAGCGGGCTTCGCGAGAAAGCGACCCAGAGATGAAAAAGCAGAACAGACCAACATGGTGGGTGCTTGACCTGATTGTCGTCGCGGGCATTGGTCTGCTTTTCTGGCAACACCGCTGGCCTCTCTCCCCGGGCTTGCGACAGGTCGTACAAGTACTGCTTGTTCTTGCGATCTACGGACTGATGGGCCTTTGGGTCTTCGCCAACAGCGAAGCGCTGGAACAGCAAGAGCAACCAACCAGGGGGGACGAGCAGAGTTTATCGCCTCTCGCGCCGCCTCAGACAGCAACACAAGCGCACTACCGCGCGACGGTTCTCACAGGTGATGAGCGAGAAGAGGTAGAATAGTGATAGCAGAGCAACTGCGCGCGGCCGTCGCCGCCCTGATAACGCTGACGATTCTTCTGGGGCTTGTCTATCCCCTGGCTGTGACCGGGCTTGCTCAAGCGCTCTTTCCGGCTCAGGCGAACGGGAGCCTGATTACTGTGGACGGCCAGGTGATCGGCTCGGAACTGATCGGCCAGCCCTTCGACGAGCCGGGCTATTTCTGGCCCCGTCCTTCGGCCACGTCGCCGTTTCCGTACAATGCAGCCGTGTCCTCGGGGTCGAATCTGGCGCCGACGAGTCCGGCGCTGCTTGAGGCGGTACGGGCGCGCGGAGCGGCACTCCGCGCGGCCGACCCGGGCAACCAGGCACCGATTCCCGTCGACCTGGTCACCGCGTCGGGAAGCGGGCTCGATCC
>DOUV01000765.1 GCA_003520455.1 Chloroflexota bacterium
CTCCGGCTGTAACCGACGGGGCGGTCAGGCGAGCAGGCCTGACCGCCCGTTCGTCTTGATGTCGTGGTGTGAGGAGAGGCGTAGATGAACAAGTCACCGGTCACCGTCGAGGTCATCTCTCTGATTCTCAGCTCGTTCAACCACTGCAAACACTGCCAGGTCTTCATCGACGGCGTCGGCGTCGGCGGCCAGGTGCATCAGTCCGACATTGACAGCTATCCCGAGCCGCTGAAGGAGGAGTACAACCGGCTCTATGCGGTGGTCCGGGAGATGGCCGACAAGCACGCCGGTCGAGTGCTCTTCAAAATCACCGACGCCCAATCCATCCCCGGCCTCTGGAAGCAAATTCGCTACGGAATTCGGCGTTACCCCGCGTTCATCGTCGATGGTCGAGAGAAGATCGTCGGGTGGGATTTGGAGGGGCTCGAAGCGGCCATCCAGAACCAACTGGCAATCAATTGAGCGCTCTGCTTCGACCGGTCAGCGGCTGGCGGCCGGAACCCCGCCCCAGTACTTTGAAGATGCTCCAACAAAACCGGACCTGACCGTCTATTCGGTGCTGGCGGAGACTGATCTGGACACGGGAACGGTCACCACCTTCACCGTCAGCCCCGCCCCCCAGGAACGGTAGACCGAAGTGATGATCGCCATCGAGTGGACTGCCCGCAGGGAGTGCGCAGCCTCCTGGAGTGCCGCCTCACCTCTATCTGGCGGCGGCGCACCTGCGCGCAAGAACTGAAGCTGCTCACTCCCTTCGCCAGGGAGCGCTCCCAGGCCCCGGCCTGGCACGCATCGCCCCACATGGAACGAGTGCACTGCAGGCGGCGTTCGGCGGTCCGGCTTGCATTTCAACTAACACGTCCTTACCGCAAGTCGGCTGCCGATTCCCGAGTCTCGCCCACTAGGAAAAATCGTGCGGACGCGCTACAATCAGACGGCCGCATTCAAACGCAAGCCGGGGTAGCGAAGCATGCGTGGCTGGCAGAACTGCAGGCTGCGAGTCGCTGCCACTCTCGTGAAGCTGGCTCATCACAACTCGGGGCACACGGGGTTTGAAAGAACAAAGGAGGACCGATGTCCGAAGAACAGAAGATGGGGTTTCTCGGCCGCGTGAAGAGTGCTACCCAAGATTTCCTCTACGGAATGGCGGCCCACGAGATGAGCCGCCAGGCACTCAAAACCCGCGGCAGCATGGAGCATCTCTTTATTCTGATCACGATGGGCGACCTCCTGGGTATCCCCATCCTGCCGCCATACTACTCGTTGCGCTTGCTGCCCTACGTGGTCCCACAGATTTCCACGTGGAAGCGCCGCATGCTCCGCGAGAAAGACCTCGTGGATGCCCTGGCCTGATCCAATCGCGCCAGGGCCCAATTCCACGATTTCACCACTCGCAAACACTCCTGAATCTATTCGCGCTAATCGCCCCGCACGTGAAACGCGCGAAGCGTCATCCAGATATGCTTGTGGCGTGGAAGAACACAAAATCTCTCTGATCCGAAGGGAGCACACATGGCTAGTTTACCGGACATTGTCAAAAAATACTCCTACATCATGTTCGGTGGAAAAGGCGGCCTCGGCAAGACCACCTTTAGCGCCGCCACGGCCTACTGGCTCGCCCAGCAGGGTCACCGCGTCCTCGTCTTTTCGGTGGACCCCCAGGCATCCCTCAGCGATATCTTCCAGCGGGATATCTACGGGAAGGGCGCGGTCGAGATCATGCCCAACCTCTATGCCCAGGAAATCGACGCCGATCACCACATCCGCGAGTACCAGGACGAGATTCGCCAGAAGATCCGCACGATGTACGGTATGGAGGAAATCCCCGAGGAGATCGAGAACTATATCCAGGCAGCTGCGGCCGAGCCGGCCATGGAGGAGAGCGCCATCTTTGACCAGGTGGTCGATATCGTGGTGGCCGGCGAGTACGATTACTACATCTACGACCTGGTGCCCCTCGGCCACGCCCTCTACTACCTCTCAATGGCCAGTGTCTACGACGAGTGGATCGACAAGATCACGGCGCTCCGCGAAGAGATGCGCGAGTACGAGGAGATGGCCCAGATTGGGAAACGCAAGAAAGAGCTCGAAGAAGACCAGATTTTGAGCGAGCTCCAGTATATCAAGCACCGGATCAACACGAGCTCCAGCATTCTGACCGACAAGCAGAAGACCGCCTTCTTCTTCGTGTTGATCCCCGAGGAGATGATCCTGCTCGACACCGCCAAGGCGGCAAGCCTCTTTGCCAAGTTTGAGGTGCCTCTGAGCGGCTACATCGTCAACCGCGTGATTCCCCCGGCGCTGATGGAGCAGAATGTCCCCGACTATCTTCGCAACCGCTTTGAGATGCAGCGCGAGTACCTCGCCAAGATCGACAATACCTTCGGCGCTCAGGTGCTGGCGCGCATCCCTGAGTTCGAGCGCGATATTGCGGGTCTTCCGATGATCGAGCGGATGGCCCACCAGATGTTTGAGTCCAACGGCGATGGCCGGGGCTGAGAGGAGCACAGCGATGATTGACAAGTCCATCAACGCCTACCTGGCCGAGCATCCCAACCTGAAGTACGTCTTCTTTGGTGGCAAGGGGGGTGTCGGCAAGACGGTCATGGCTGGCGCGGCGGCCTCCGGCTTCGGCCGTCAGGGCAAGCGCACCTTGCTGGCATCGACGAACCCGGTCCACAGCCTGACATCTCTGTTGGATCAGGATGTCTTCGGCCGCGCTGTGCCCGTTAACGGAGTCCCCAACCTCTGGGCCAACGAGATTGATACGAAAGAGACCATCGAGCGCTCGAAGAAGGAAATCCGCGAGAAGATCGATTACTTTCTCAAGTTCGCCGAGATTCGCACCAAGGCGGATGAGTTCGTGGAGACGGCCACGCTCAACCCGGCGTTCGAAGAGTCGGCCATGTTCGAGAACATGCTCGACCTGATCTTCGCCGACGAGTACGATGTCTATGTCTTCGACACCGCGCCGACTGCCAATGCCCGCCGGCTGCTTGGGATGAGCGACGTCTACGGCATGTGGGTCAATAAGATGGTGCAGAGCCGCGAGGAGGCCAAGAGCCTGCGCGAGTTGCTCTCGTACTCCAAAAAGAAAGAGGAGAAAGACCCGCTCATGGACTATCTCCTCAACCTGCGTGGCCGGCTCGAGCGTGCCAAAGCGCTGTTGACCGACGAGGCGAAGACCGCCTTCTTCTTCGTAACCCTGCCCGAAGCGCTGCCCATCGCGGTGATTCGACGCTTCATCTCCTGGTTTGACGAGTTTGGCATTCCCGTCGGTGGCGTCCTTGTGAACATGGTGATCGACAAAGCCTCGGTCAGCGCCGACGCGCCCGACTTCGTGAAGAACCGCGTGGCCATGCAGACGGAGTATATGAAGCAGATCGAGGATCAGTTTGAGGGCATGGTCCGCGCCGTGATTCCCCTCTTCGAGACCGAGGTGCGCGGCGTCGAGATGCTGCGCCGAACGGCCGATTTTGTCTTTGCCCCGCAACCGGCCGCGGCCTGAGCACCACCGCTTGAACAAGACGGAATGGTGAACTTGCCTCATCATTCCGCCTTGCTCATCTCTCAACCACCATCTCGGCCAGCCGCCGCCAGTCAGCCATCATTGCCGTCGAGGAGCCGTCGGACGCAAACGGTGGTGCCACTGTCAGAATGAGGTGGGGCGCCTCGCGTCGAATCGAGAGGCGGTAGACCGTCGGCGCTACCAATCGGGCCGCCGCCAGGAAGCGGCCCGCCGCCTCGGATGAGACTGTCCCGCGGTACGCCATCGTCAGCCCCGGTTCCGGCTGATCCGGGATGACCTCCCACCCTTGGGCCGCCACCTGGTGGAGTGCCTCACGACCCACCTGGACCCTCGGATCGACGACCAGGAGATCGATCGAAGGCGGCCGCCGCAGTTTGCCGGCGAAGATCAAAACATCGCGCCGGCCGCGGGCGCGAACGAGGAGCCAGTAGAGGTGGGTCTCGCGCGGCTCCAACACCAACGTGAGGGTCACATCGCGCAGCGGGGCTGGCGGCTTGGGCATGTGAACCCCAAATCCGGCGCTCCCGAAGGCCTTGACCGTCTGCCCCTCCCCCAGCGTGTCCATCCCCTCTCGCAACCAGAGGTAGAGCGAGCGAATCCGCCGCCGATTGTACTGGGCACCGGCAAAGTAACCGATCAGCAATAGGGCTGACAACACAAGAACGAAGATCGTGCCTGAATCCACGGCTCTGCCTCCGATCCGCAACTCGGAGGCCGATTGTACCACTCGCCAACGTAGGGGGCCAACAGCCGTAAGACCCGCGTAAGAAATGGGGGTGATACCTTGGTCATCCGCCCAACGAGGCCTCGTCCAAAACCGAAACTCTCGTCCAGGCTGCGTGCCGCACGTCGCGTCGGATGCACCGCGGAGCGTGATGAACGGTTGAGGGGGGTGAAAGCGCGGTTGAGCAGATGATCCGTGCGCTGCTGGCAGAACAGACACCGTAATACGTGATGCGTGATCCGTGACAGAATCCCGCACGTTTCACGCATCACATCGCTTCCTTCGATATTCACCCCCCGCGAATCGTCGCC
>DOUV01000892.1:0-2426 GCA_003520455.1 Chloroflexota bacterium
GACCCGGTGCTGAGCGTGCGCTACCGCGTCGCCGCGGGGGGCGCCCCGCTGCAAGTCGGAATCTATCGCCTCGCGGATGGCCTACGCTTTACCCGCCTGCTGCTCGATAGCGACACACTCGGCCGGTGGCGTGACCTCTGGTTTGACATGACCCCATTTGCCGGTCAGGATATCATCCTGGAACTCGCGGCGACCGGCTCCCGCGGGAGCGCTGGCGTCGATGAGGTGCGCCTCGGCCCATCGACTCTCCAATCGACTCTGTTTCTGCCGCTGATAGTGGGTCGCGATACGCAACAGCCGGGCGCGGGGAGCAGGTAGGCGTCGTGGTGCCGACTTGTTCCGTGTGACCTCCCTGGGATGGCTCGTGAGGAAAGTTCGATGGCTCTCTCGCTCGCCGATATCTGGAATCGTGCTTATGCGCTCGAACACCGCCGTTTCACGACAGAGACCGCCGACGGCGTTCCTATCGCCGGGGTCCACCTTGATCGCTCCGACACCGACCTCCTGGTTATCTACGCTCACGGATTCCTGAGCAACAAGAACCACCGGGTCGTCCCCCATTTCGTCGAGCTCCTCAGCGAGCGATTCGATGTGATGGCCTTCGATTTCCGTGGCCATGGCGAGAGTGGCGGCGCCTGCTCGTTCGGCAACGACGAGTTGCTCGACCTCGACGCTGTGGTTCGCTACGCGCGCGGCTTCGGCTACCAGAAGATCGTCACGGTCGGGAGCAGCATGGGCGGCGCCACGGTGATCCGCCATGCCGGCCTGGTCGGCAACGTCGACGGCGTCGCCACCATCGGGGCCTTCGCCGACGCCCGCAATCTCCGCCGGCCGACCTCTGCCTTCGGGCTTCACTTGATCTTCAACACAGCGCTCGGAGGGCCCTTCGCCGCCATCACCCGTGGCACTCGCGTGGGCGACCTGGAGCCTGGCGAGCACCAGCCGATCGACGTGGTAGACCGCATCGCGCCGGCGCCGCTGCTACTCATCCACGGCGAGTGGGACATGCTGATCCACCCTGATGAGGCCGAGAGCCTCTTCGCCCGCGCGCGCGAGCCGAAAGAGCTGGTCGTGGTGCCGCGCGGCGGCCATGACATTCCCCTGCTGACGAGTGACACCATCGCTCTGCTAGACAATTGGATCAAGCGTAAAGTGATCGCATGAATAGGGAGAGGTTGGAGACTGCGGGGTGCTCCGCCACTCTCCCGTCTCCTGGCTCTCCTCTCCGAAGAAGGAGTACCGCAATGGAGCTGTACAGCCACCGGGCCCTCAGCCAGGTCGAAGAGCAACAGGACCGCTGGGAGGAGGGCACTCTTCAATCTGCCTTGAGCCGTTTCCCCGAGCGGCGCGACGAGTTCATCACGACCTCGTCGTTCCGGATCGAGCGCCTCTACACCCCCCTCGACACTGCCGAGCTGGACTACAATCGCGACCTGGGCTTTCCCGGCGAGTATCCCTTCACTCGCGGCATCCATGCGACGATGCACCGGGGCAAGCTCTGGACGATGCGCATGTTCGCGGGCTTCGGCTCGGCCGAGGAGACCAACGCGCGCTTCAAATACCTGCTCTCGCAGGGCCAGACGGGACTCTCCATCGCCTTCGATCTGCCAACTCTCTACGGGTACGACACCGACGCGCCCGAGGCAGAGGGAGAGTTCGGAATCTGCGGCGTGGCTATCAACAGCCTGCGGGATATGGAGATCTTGCTCGATGGGCTACCCCTGGCCGACGTCACCACCTCGATGACCATCAACTCGCCAGCACCAATCATCTGGGCGATGTATATCGTCGCGGCTGAGAAGCGTGGCATCCCCCGCGCGAAGCTCGGTGGCACGATCCAGAACGACATCCTCAAAGAATACATCGCCCAAAAAGAGTTCGTCTTCCCGCCTGAGCCCTCCATGCGGTTTGTGGTCGATACGATCGAGTTTGGGACGAGGCAGATGCCGCGCTGGAACACGATCTCCATCAGCGGCTACCATATTCGCGAGGCCGGCGCCACCGCGGCCCAGGAGTTGGCCTTCACGCTGGGCGATGGCCTGGAGTACGTCCGCTGGGCGCTGGAGCGCGGGCTGGACGTTGACAGCTTCGCGCCGCGCCTCAGCTTCTTCTTCAATGCCCACAACGACTTTTTCGAGGAGATCGCCAAGTACCGCGCGGCCCGCCGCATCTGGGCCCACGAGATGCGTGAGACCTTTGGCGCCAAAGATCCCCGCTCCTGGCTGATGCGCTTCCACACCCAAACGGCAGGCGTCAGCCTGACGGCTCAGCAGCCGCTCAACAACGTGGCCCGCGTGGCAATCCAGGCCCTGGCCGCCGTGCTGGGCGGTACTCAGAGCTTGCACACCAACTCGATGGACGAGGCTCTGGCCCTGCCCAGCGAGCAGGCCGTGACCGTGGCGCTACGCACCCAGCAGATCATCGCC
>DOUV01000892.1:2472-2779 GCA_003520455.1 Chloroflexota bacterium
CGGCCAACACCATCGATCCGCTCGGCGGGAGCTTCTTCGTCGAGGCGCTCACCAACGAGATGGAGCACCAGTGCTACACCTACTGGCGCCGGGTCGAGGAGCTGGGTGGCGTCTTGCCCGCCATCGAGCAGGGCTTCTTCCAGCGTGAGATCGCCGAGGCCGCGGCGCGCTACCAGTGGGAGATCGACACGCACCAGCGCACGATTGTCGGTGTTAACGACTATGTCATGGACGAGGAGATCGAGATCCCGATCCTGAAGATGGACGAGGCCGGCTACCAGCGGCAGGTGCGCCGGCTCAACCAGGT
>DOUV01000709.1:0-483 GCA_003520455.1 Chloroflexota bacterium
GCTTCTCGACCTCGGTCACGCCGCCGGGGATACCGACGATGACTCGCGGCGCGGGCAGCGGCAAGAGCATCCGCTCGTGCACCTTGTGGATAAAATACTTCAGCATCGCCTCGGTCACGTCGAAGTCCGAGATGACACCATCCCGCAGCGGACGAATCGCAACAATATTCGCCGGCGTTCGCCCGACCATCTCCTTGGCCTCAGCGCCAATCGCCAGCACTCGCTTCGTTCGTTTCTCAATGGCGACCACAGAGGGCTCGTTGATGGCGATGCCCTGACCGCGGACCAGCACGAGCGTGTTGGCCGTGCCCAGGTCAATCGCGATATCGCGTGAGAAGAGGCCCAACAACCAATTGAGCGGACTAAACACGGGGAGTCTCTGCCTCCTGGGGCGAATCCGACCGGTTGAGGGTAGAGATTGCCAGGTGGAACGGTTGATGATGATGAAGTTGCAGGTTTCAGGTTCCCCCGACGGGGGGCACC
>DOUV01000709.1:512-2681 GCA_003520455.1 Chloroflexota bacterium
CCCGTAGGGTGGAAGGTTGGGCGATGCCGGTGCAAGGCTTTCGTGCCGTTCAACCTTCAACCTTTAAACCTTCAACTGCCAGAGGGCGAGTTTACTCCTCCTCGTCGTCCTCCTCGGCTTCTTCAGCTTCCTCGCTGACGATCTCCGGTTTGCCTTCAGCCTCTTCCTCAGCCTCTTCGAGCATCTCCTCGGTGGGGCGTGGCTGGGCAGTGGCAACGACCACATCAGGGTCGGTGAGAATCGTGATACCGGGCGGGACGGGGATGTCGGCCACAGTGATGACATCGCCGACTTCCTTCAGCAATCCCAGGTCTACAGTGAGGCGGCCGACAAGGTCGCGCGGCAATGCTTCCACTTCAACACTGTCAACGCCGTGCGTGAGGATTGCCAACTCGTCCTCTATCAGGGGCGAGTGACCGACCAGGCGGACTGGGATCTCAGCCTCTACGGTGCGGTCCAGGCGGACGCTCTGGAAATCGACATGGATGATGCGGTGGGTGACCACATCGCGCTGGACCTCACGCGTCAGGCTCGGAAGTTGCCGACCGTCGACATTGATTGTGATGAGCTGGGCGGTGCCCGCTTCGTGGAGCGTGTTGAGCAACTCGCGTTCCTCAACCTGGGCCGGAATGGCAGTCTCGAGGGTACCGCCGTAGATAACCACAGGGATGAGGCCCGCGCGACGCAGGGATCGTACTTTCTTGCCCGTCACACTGCGTGGCTGGGCTGTCATTGTAATCTCGTCCATAACTCTTCGTCCGTTTTCTTTCAAGAATGCGATGGCGGTTGACGCCCTGGGGTACAAGCACGAATAGAGGGCGCGCAAAGCGCCCTCCCCAAGGTACCCCATTGTACCGAAAACGGGTACCTTCGTCAAAACCGAGGTCGGGACCGGCTCTTTGAGAGTATAAGAAGTCACCGGAAAAGGCCAAAATTGACCGAAGACCAGAGTCATTTGAGCCTTTTTGACCGTCGCGTTATGATTCAGACCATGAACCGCCGCCTGCTGCCCTGCTGCCTGCTCTTCCTGGTGGGCCTCGCCCTGCTCGGCGCCTGTGCGCCCCGCTCTCATCAGGTGCTGCTCACAGTGGACGGTCAGCGGCGCTTTGTCAGCACCCGCGCTGCGACAGTGGGGGAGGCTCTGCGGGAGGTGGGGATCATGCTCGGCCCGTTGGACCGGGTTGAGCCGCCGAGCTACACCGCGCTCCGGCCCAACATAGGAATCGTCGTCCGGCGAGTCCGCGAGCGAGTGGTCAGTGAGGAGCGGCCGCTGGCCTACGAGCGTCGCATCCGCCGCGATGCGACCCTGGCCCAGGGAGCGCTCCGGATTCAACAACTCGGACACAACGGTGTCGAACGCCAGACGTTCCTCGTACGGTTCGAAGACGGTGTGGAGACAACTCGTCACCTCTCGGCCACCGAAGTGCTGACGCCGGCCCAGGCTGAGATTCTCATCTTGGGCACGCGGGGCGGGGCCGGTGTGCCCATCAGCGGCACGCTGGTCTACCTGGCCAAAGGCAACGCCTGGCTCATTCGCCAACAGAGCCACCTGAAACAGGCCCTCACCCGCAGCGGGGATCTGGATGGGCACGTTTTCAGTCTCTCGCCCGACGGCCGCTGGCTTCTGTTTAGCCGGCGCCTGCTTGGCGGCGAGGCCGGCTTGGGTGGCCCGCTCAACGCACTCTGGCTGGTTCGGGTGGATGTCACCAACGACGAACCGCACTCCCTTGGAATCAATGGTGTCATTTGGGCCGAGTGGCAGCCACTGGTCGCGAGCGAGCGCAGCCTGGCGAGCGACGAGATTGCGCCCGAGCGCTCCTACGTGTTTGCCTACTCCAGCGCCGAGCGCGTGCCTACGCCACCCGGCTGGAAAGCGCGCAACGATCTCGTTCAGGCGACGGTGCGGCCCGATGGGAGCCTGGCTGAGGAGCGGACCCTCCTACGGGCGAGGGATGGACTCTATGGCTGGTGGGGCCGGACCTGGACCTGGGCGCCCGACGGTCTGCGGCTGGCCTGGGGCGGTGCCACCGCTCTGGGAACAGCGGGTCTGGACGGGCGCGGCGAGCGGCTCTTCACTTTTGAGCCTTACGAGACGAGGGGCCCCTGGGTCTGGACACCGCGGCCCGCCTGGCGCCCCGACGGGGCCGGTTTCGTTGCTGTGGTGCACGG
>DOUV01000076.1 GCA_003520455.1 Chloroflexota bacterium
CGACAAGTCGGCGCAGAACTTCCCGCCCCACGTGAGGAGGTGGGTTGTCAAGAACTGGCGCTCCGCCGCCCAGAGTTGCCGGGCCTCCTCGCGCCGGCCGGACTGGCGGGCCGCGATCTCGCGGTCGGCCAGGTGGGCGACGAACTCACATTCGAGGGCGATGTGGTCCGGCATCTCGTGCCCATCGACGCCCAACCCGGCCCCCCGGTACACGGCGGCGACCGCTGCGGCTGGCTTCCCCATGACGTGGCGTTCATTGCAGTAGATCGACTCATAGGGTGGAATGCAGGGCAACTCCGAATCGTAAATCAGGCGTGTGTAGGCCCGGCGCAGCGGGCTCAAGCCGAACTCACCGACCAGGGTGGTACCGCGCCCCGCCATCGCGCGCCAGAGAGCCAGCCCCTCGTTCACATCGTCGTTGTCGGCCAGGGAGCGAAACTCGAGAGCCAGGCGCTCGACCGAGCGAGGGTTCGAGATGTCTGCCAGGAATGCATCGGTCGGATACTCGAACGCGCGGGCCAGGAAACCGTAGACCTCGCGCCGGGCCTGGGCGAAGCGAAGCCGGTCCGCCTCCGACTTCGGCTGCGTGACCAGGCGTGGGACCAGGGGCGGGGGTTCCGCCTGTTCCGAGAGCATCGCCCGTACCCAGTAGAGATGATTGTGCCGTGGCCCTTCAGTGTGCCAGAACTTGACGTCACGCCGGTCCACGAACAGCCGCGCCAACTTGCCAAATGTCAACGAGGGCGCGCCCGCTGCCGGGCCATCACCCGTGGGCGAGTCGAACTCGGGCTCGCACGACCCACAGACGAGGGAGGGGCCGTCTGGGGAAAAGGGGTGATCCATGAAAACACCTCTGTCAGGTTGCGTGATCCGTGAACACACGGATCACGCGTCACGTTTAGAAGAACGGCGTCGCCGGGTACCAGTTGATGCCGGCTTCGTCGAGAAGCTGCGCAGCCGCATCCCGGCTTGCTATGTTCTCGAGGTGAATGGTCACGTGATACGGCTCGACGCTGGAGACATTTTTGTAGATGATCTTGAGCCCGGCCCCGGTAATCAGATCGTAGGCCCGGCTGTAATCACCGTTCGAGTAATCGACCCGGATCGGCTTGGTGTCCATCGTGCCTACTTTGGCCATGGTGCCGCCTCCTATTCCAGGTTTGCCTGGCGCCGCGCGGCCCGCTCGCGCAGGACGGTGGTGTACTCGTTGGCGTTGCCGAAGAAGAGGGCTTTTGTGGCGCACTTCGTCGCGCAGGCCGGCCACAGCCCCTGATCGACCCGGTCCTTACAGTAGTCGCACTTGATGACTTTGTTGGTGCGCGGGTTGAACTGGACGGCCCCCCACGGGCAGGCGAGGATGCACGCCTTGCAGCCGATACAACTGGCCTCGTCCACGTACACAATGCCGTCCGATTCACGCGTGCGCATCGCACCCGTCGGGCAGACGGCGACGCACGCTGCGTGCTCGCACTGGTAGCAACTCATGTAGACCCACCTCGTCCGCAGCCGGCCGTTGACCTCTTGGGGCCCGACCTGAATCATGCGCACCAGGCGCGGGCCGACTGGCACGTCGTTCTCGAGTTTGCAGGCGACCTCGCAGGCGAAACAACCGATGCAACGCTCCTGATCGTGGAACATCACATAACGATTCGTCGCGCCGGGCAGCGTGACCCGTGACGCCCGCCCTTGCAGCTCGATTGTCTTTTCGGCAAAGCCCTCTTCCGTTTCCACGCTTCCGCTATTCATGGCGTTCCCCCTGATGGAATACCGTGCCCGGAGGGGGCGAGGAGCCGCCCTCGTTCCCCGGCTCTAATGTTAGCCCTGACTGAACGGGAGGGCGTTCCCGTCCGGAGCGGGCTCGCCTTGCCACATGAGCTTCTTGGTCGTGGGATCCCACGTAGGAGCACCGGCTCGTGCCACATTGTTGGCGTAGGCCCCCAGTTCCTTCTCGGTATCGACCTGATACTCTGGAAACTGCTTGAGGAACTCGTGGATTTTGCGGCGCGCCTCTTCCTTGTCGCTGCCCTTCTTCCACACCAGCACGAGTTGAGCTTTGAACTCGGCCTGCCCATAGACGGGGTCTTTGACGATGTCGTCGACCAGCCAGCTGACGTTGCGGTTGGTGATGCCCGGGACGAAGGGCTGGTACTCGTCGGTTGAGCAGTAGACCCAGACCTGGCGCGGGTCGGTCTCCTGGGTAACCCAGGCGTAGCCATCCAACTCGGAGACCATGCTCTCCAGCTTGATATAGTCGCCGTCCTTGATGCCCAACACGGCGGCCAGCCTGGGGTGAATCTGGATGTAGCGGTCTGGCTCCAGCTCGTCGGTCCACGGCCACCAGTGGCCCATCTCGTGGAAGCTGGAGACCGGCCGGCCGGTGCAGAGCACGATCGGGTGCTTGCCGAAGTCCTCTGGTGTGCTCACCGGTGTGTGTCCGCCCTCCCGGTGCTGCGGCAGGTAGTCCCAGCCCAGATCCGCGAGGGCCTGCGAGGCGATTTCGATCTTGCCCGATGGCGTCGGAAAGCGGCGGCCCAGGGGGTCCTCCGGGAAGGGTTCGTCCTGGTACATGATCCACTTACCGCGCAGGTTGGCCTCCGGAAACTCGTAGCCCATCGCCTCCTCTTCGCTGAAGGCCGGCCACATGACGCCACCGGCAGGGGTCGTCTCGGGGTCCATCGTCTTCTTGATGATGCCGTAGGTGAACGACTCCTGCTGCTGGATCCAGTCCACCATCGCGGCGAGGTCAACCAACTCTGGGCTGCCGGCCCGGCGCCACGGGAACCAGCGCAGCCCCTCCTCTTTGCCGAAGACGCGGTCGGCGATGCCGACGACCACGTCGGCATCGTTGCGGCATTCCCAGTTGGGCTCGATGCACTGGTTGTACCACTGGCACTGGCGGTTGTTGCCGTGGTGGACCATCCCCTCGCGCTCGACCCACGAGGTAATCGGGAAGGAGACGTGGGCGTGGCGCTGGGTGAAGTTGGGATGGAAGGAGTTGTGGATGACGATCTCGCAGTTCTGCTTGATGCCGGAAGCATACTTCTGCGTGCCCGGCATCTGCGCCAGCATGTTGCCGTTCCACCAGATCCCCTTGATCGGATAGGGCTTGCCGGTGAAGACAGCGTTGGAGAAGCCGGCCGCGCTGACGTCGGCCCAGCCGACCAGCTTATCGGAGATGACCGGGGCCTTGATCGGTGGGAGTTGGGCCAGGTCTTTGCCGGCGCTCATCGGCGGACGGCAGTTGTGGAGCCAATTCCACCCGCCGCCCGGGATGCCGATGTTCCCGGTGATTGCGACCAGTGCGGCGTAGCAGCGGTTGATGTTGGAGGAGTTGTAGGTCTGCGCCGTGCCCAGGCAGCCGGTGACGGAGGCTGGCTTGCTGGTGGCGAAGAGCCGCGCCGCAGCGACGATCGTCGCTGCGGGCACCCATGTGATGCTGGCCGCCCGATCGGGGGGCATCTCTTCGATGAGCGGGACCCACTCGTCCAGGCCGTGGACCCACCTGGCGCAGAACTCTTTGTCGTAGAGATCCTCTTTCAGGATGACGTGAATCATCGCCATCACCAGCGCGGCGTCGGTGTTCGGCCGGAGGCGGATGGCGATGTCGGCGTGCATCATGGTGGTGTTGAAGCGCGGATCGACCCAGATAATCTTGCAGCCGCGCTCCTTGGCCTCCAGCAGCCACTGCATTTCAACCGGATGATTGTTGGCCTGGCTGCTGCCGGCACCCAGGATACAGCGACTGTTGACCCAGTCGGGGGTCGGGTTGGTGAGTCGGCCCAGGTCCTTGGCGCCGAAGGTATAGTTGATGGCGACACCGGGGCTCTCACAGCAGATGGGGCCCTGCCCCACGACGTTGGGGGTGCCGTAAATTCGAGCAAAGCGCGCTGCGCCCGACTTCCACATCATGTCCGAGCGGCCGGTCCGGTGGATCATCAGCGACTCGGGGCCGTACTCGTCCCGGATCTTGATCAGCCGTTCGGCCGCGAAATCCAGCGCGTTGTCCCACGAGACCCGCTGGAAGTCGTCGTCCAGGCTCTTGCGGATCAGGGGGTACTTGATCCGAAGCGGGTTGTAGATATGCTGGAACGCGCCGATTCCCTTCGGGCAGAGTGCCCCTTTGCTCAGTGGGTGGTCCGGGTCGCCCCAGATATCCACCACCCGCCCATCTTTGACGTAGATCAACATGCCGCAGCCGGCCTCGCACATATTCGAGCAGGTGGTGCGGACAACGCGGTCGTACGCTCGGATGGACTGTGAGAGTGGCTTGAGGCCCATGGTCAAGCTCCTTTGTACCTGTGGACGGCGACGGTCTGACGACATCGAAGAATCACAGGAACTTCAGAGGAACTCAGGGGAACTTCCAGTTCTCTCAGTTCCCGCGATCTCTTTCAGTTTCCTCCCTGACGTGAGAGGTGCCTACTTCAAAAGGTGAACTGTCCTCCCGGATCCCCCGGGCCCGGACCTCCTTCAATCCGCACAGCGGAAGCAGCGGATCTCCTCGGCCTCGATGCGCGCCCCGTACTGGCGCACCGCCTCTTCTCCGGTCACGAGGTGGCCCCGTTCGGCCTCCAGGTTTACCGGACGCACCTTGACGAGCCAGCCCAGACCGTAGGGGTCTTTGTTCGCGAGCAGGATGTCCTCGGCGAACCCGGCCTCGTTGGTCGCGACGACCTCGGCGCTGAAGGGGGCCGGGAAGGGCCCCACCCATTTGCCGCTCTCGATGGTCGCCAGGGCCTTCCCCTGTTGCACGAGGCGACCCACCTTCTTGAACTGAACGGCGACGAATCGTCCGCAGCGACTCTGGGCCGGGTCCGTCAGGCCCAGAATGGCGTGTTCACCGTCGAAGCGGATCCAGACGTCGCGTTCGACATCGTAGGTGAGCTCCTCGGGAATGTCGCAGCCGTAGTAGATCATGGTCTTCCCGAGCGTGATGCCTGATCCCTGACTTCACGCATCACGCCTCACTGCACGAGATCCCCGTCGATTCAAGAAACTTGCGGTAGACTTCTACACCCTCCGCACCAGTCACTAACTCAGCTCTGTCACTCTCCCAATCGGCGACCTGGACCCGAGCAAACCAGCCATCGTTGTAAGGATCCTCGTTGAGCAGGTTGGGGCTGGCGAGCATGGCGTCGTTCAGTGCCACGATCTGGCCGCTGACCGGTGCGGTCACCGGGCCGACCCACTTGCCGCTCTCCAGGGTGCCGGCGCTCTTGCCGCGCTGCACCTTCTTGCCGAGACCCTTGGGGGTCACGTTGATGATGGCCCGTGCCAGGTGCTGAGCGACGTCGGTGATACCGATGGTCACGCTCCCGTCGGGCTCCGGTCGAGCCCAAACGTGCTTCTCCGGCCAGTAGTACAGCTCTTCTGGGATGTGGCACCCGTGTAGCTCAGCCATCAAAACCTCCGTGGCGGGCATATGGCCAGTTTGCCCTACCTGTTGTGTTCGCCTTGAAGGTGATAGAGCAAGAGGTCGAACACGACCAGTCGGATCTCGTACTCGTATTCCTGGATGAAGCCGGGATTCTTGCGCGCCTTGCGCACCACCTGTGAGTGACTGGCCCCGCAGAGGGGGCAGGTGACGACGCAGGCGGTGTGGCCGAAGCGTTCGTCTACCTCCCAGCCCAGGACGTCGCTGTGGGTCGCGGCCAGATGGGTATGGACGCTCGTGCGCGGCCCGTGAAAGTCGCAGTACGGACAGGTGGAGGACATTGGGCAACTTCTTCGTTTACCCGGCGATTTCGAGGAGAAAGACCTCAGGCCGGGCCTCAAACTGCTCGGGTTGTTCCCAGCGGGGCGCATGCCCGGCGCCAGCGACGATTCCCATCGCACCCTGCCAGAGTGCCGGCATCATCTGCGCCCTTTGAACTTCCCATCCTGTCAAGGCGTCTGTCATCCCTCCGAGTGTGGCCGGCGGACCGGTCCGCTGGCCAGGGGCTGCCGGTCAGCGACCGGCTGGAGCGCCTCCGCGACCAGGCGGGCAATATCCACGACCTCGATCCGACCGTCGTGGCCGGTCGTCTTGACGGCGTCGCTGTACATGGCCATGTCTTTCGGGCAAGCCACGACGAAGAATGAGATCGCGCCGAGGGCGGCCGCCTCGCGGATCCGTTGCTCGCTGGGTCGCACCCCGGTCGCACTGTCCATCCAGATCCGCCCGCCTCCAGCACCACAGCAGTACGTGTTCTCCCGACAGCGTGGCATCTCTCGCAGGTCGACACCCAGGGCACGCAAGACCCTTCGCGGCGCATCGACGACGCCGTTGTAGCGACCCAGGTAGCAGGGGTCGTGGTAGGTCGCTGCCACATTGAGCTGGCGGCCGAGCTTGAGCCGGCCGGACGCCAACAACGTGTCCAGCAGCTCGGTGTAGTGGTAGACGGGGACTTGCAGGCCAAAGTCGCTGTACTCGTTCTTCAGGGTGTTGTAGGAGTGCGGGTCGGTCGTGACGATTGTCTTATATTCGGCTTTCCCCAGGGCTTTGAGGTTCTGCTCCACTAGCATCTCGAAGAGGCCCTCTTCGCCCACCCGTCGGACGTCATTGCCCGCGTTGCGCTCACCGTCGTAGAGGATGCCGAAATCGAGGCCGATCCGGTGGAACAAGCGGGCCACCGTGCGAGTGTTCTCCTGCATCCGGGGGTCGTAGGAGGCGAAATCGCCCACGAACCAGAGGTACTCTACCGGCTCTTGGCGTGCATCTTTGATCGCGAAATCCAACCCCTTGACCCACTTCGCGCGTTGGCGGGACGGTTTATTGAAGGAGTTGCCCTGGCGTCCGAAGCTCTCGAGTGTCGACTGGAGATTCGGGTCCGGCGTATCGCCGGCCTGGATCAGGGAGCGCCGGATGTCCACGATGTCCAGCAGAGGCCGGTTGCCGACAGGACAGATACGCAGGCAGGCTGCGCAGGTGGTACAGGACCAGACAGCCTCCTTCGAGACAGCCATCTCCAGCAGGGGAGGCGGGTCCAGGCGTTTATCTGCGAAGGCGGCCAGGTGCCGGTTGAGGAAGTAGCGCTTGTTGATCTCGATGGCCGCCGGGCTGAGGGCGGCGCCCGAGCCATGAGCCGGGCAAACATCCTGGCAGCGGTTGCACATGATACAGGCGTACGCGTCCAGAAGCTGGTACCAACGCAGATCTTGCAGCCTATCGGCACCGACCTGCCCGTTGCCGGTCGGTGGCTCGAGCCGGCCGAGGGGGCGCTCCTCGCGCAGGATCCAGTTCAGTGGTGCCAGCATCAAGTGGATATGTTTGGAGTAGACGAAGTAGGGCAGGAAGAGCAGGATCAGCCCCAAGGCCAGCCACCAGGTCGCGTGGATCCCGAAGATTAACGCCCCTTCACTCAAGCCGCCGAAGGCCAGAGACAGCAGGCTGGCGGTCGGCTGGCTCAGGTCGAGGCGGCCACCCTCGGCGATACGCAAGGCCTGGCCCAGCCAGCGCGAGCCTACATGGACGAGGATGAAGATTCCCACGATCAGCGAGTCGCGTGGGATCCCGCCAGCTACGTGCCGCTGAAGGAGCACGCTCGCGTTGAACTGGAATGGCTTCAGCCGAAAGCGCCGCACGAGCAGAGCGGCCATGCCGACCAGCCCGCCAACGCTGAGGAGGTCCGCAATGAGGTTGTACAGCCCTGGAAGGCCACCATGATAAAGCGTGCTGGTGCCCAGGAAACCCTCGGCCGCGTCCAGGATGTTCACCAGAGCGTAGAACGTGAAGGCGAAGAAGACCAGGGCGTGGAAGACACCGACCAGCGGCCGGGCCGGGAAGATCGTCCGCTGGAGCAGAATATTCAGGCTGACGGGGACCGCCCGGCGCCGGAACAGAGCCAGGTCCGGCTGGCCGTGCCCGCGCGTCACCGCACGGTAGATGTGGTAGAACCCCCATCCGGCCAGTCCGCCACACATGATAGCCAGTAGAAGGAAGGTGATCCTCTCCGCTGAAGTCAGCATCCTCGGCCTCCCAGGTGCTGGCTCTGTCTCTCTTCAACCTTCAACTTCAACCTTTCAACCTTCAACCTGTTCACCTTCAATCGAACGCCTCGACCAGCGCTTCAGTCACATCGAACAGGTCGGCCACCACACCGTAGTGGGCTACGTTGAAGATGGGAGCATTCGGATCGGTATTGACGGCGATGATGAGATCCCCCTCCTTCATGCCCTCGAGATGCTCCGGTGCTCCGCTGATGCCCAGGGCCAGGTAGAGTTTGGGCTTGACCTTCAGTCCCGACTTTCCGACCTGGCGCGTCCGTGGTAGCCAGCCGGCGTCCGTCACCGGGCGGGAGGCCGCTACCACGCCACCCAGCGCTTCGGCCAGTTCCTCCGCCAACTCGATGTTGTCCTGGCTCTGGATGCCCCGGCCCACAGCGACGATGATGTCCGCGCGGGTGATGTCGACATCTCCCGCCTCCGGCTCGATCAGTCGCTTGAAGCGGGTACGTAGGCCGGTCAGCGCTACCGGCGGCGCCATCGCCTCGACGGCCGGAGCAGCGCCCGTTCGACCGGCAGCGGCCGGGAAGG
>DOUV01000429.1 GCA_003520455.1 Chloroflexota bacterium
AGCCCGCCGAACCAGAGCGGCAGCGCCATCGCCGCGAGGGCGACCGCCGGGCGCCAGAAAAGGCCGAGCCAGGGGATGTGGCCGACGTGGGTGCGCAGCAGCGCGTAGAAGGGCAGAAGCAGAACGATCTCGCTCATGATCGTCGTGGCGGCGGCGCCGTAGAAGCTGAAGCGCGGGATCAAGAGCAGGTTGGCGGTGAGGTTGAAGAGCACGCCGCTGATGAAGGCGCGGGTGAGCGCGCGCTGCTGGTTGACGGCGATCAGGACGTAGTGGACCAGGCTGTTGATGAAGCTGAACGGCAGGAACCAGATCAGGATTTGGAGCGCCAGGGTCGAGCCGTGGTCGGCGAACTCGTGCCCGCCGAAGGCCAGGATGATCGGCTCGGCGTAGCGGGTGGTGAGCAGGGCCAGCGGGAGGGCGCACAGGATCAGCCACTTCAGCGCGAGCACGGTGACCCGCAGGAGCGGCGAGTCGCCCGTCCCCGTGCCGTGCGCACTCGCAGCGTAGCGAGACATCACCGGGAAGATGGCCAGGGTGAAGGTTGAGGGGATGATGTTGAGCCCGTCGATGAACTTGTAGGGGATGTCGTAGAGCCCCACCGCGCGCACGCCCTGCACCGGCTGGAGGATGAGCTTGTCCAACCGGAAGAAGGCGATCGAGAGGAAGTCGTTCAGCATCAGCGGGAAGGCGGTCCCCAGGAGGCTGCGGCTCCACCGGCGGTCCCAACGCCAGGCTCGCAGGCGGTGCGATGCCCTTCCGAAGGGCATGGCACCTGTGTGCACGAGCAACACTGTCAACAGTGCCAGCGTCGCCAGGTTGGTCACGACGCTCGTCGCGGCCAGCCCGACGATCCCGAAGCCGGCGATGAGGACCCCGGCACCGGCGCTCACCTTGATGAAGGTGCTGAGGGTCGAGATCAGCGCTGGGATCTCGAACTTCTCGTAGGCTCGGAAGACGGCGGTCATGGCATCGGCCAGGGTGCTCGGGATCAGGCCCACGGCCAGCAGCACGATGGCCCAACTCGTGGTTCGGTCCAGCCCGAAGAGCGTTTCCCACACCAAGATCACCAGGACGAGCACCGGCGTGGCGAGGGCGAGGAGCACCAGCCGCAGCGCGACGGTATTGGCCAGATAGCGCCCGGCCGCCGTGCGGTCTCGTGCCACCTCGCGGGTCAGCAGGGTCCCCAGGCCGAAGGTGGTGAAGATGATGAAATACCAGATGATGCTGATAGCGAAGGCGTAGGCACCGAGGCCGGCGGGGCCGAGGATACGGGCCATGAAGGCGGCGAAGACGGTATCCACCGCCTTGTTGAGCAGGGCGAGCGCCATCGGGGCCAGGGAGTTTTTGGCGACCCGGCGGACCTCATGCTCGCCGGGCTGCTCCTGGTAGATGCGGCCCCAGGCCCAGAAGGCGGCGCCGAGCAGCAGCAGCGCGAGGCCCAGGAAGCTCGCGAAGAAGCCGATCTTGACCGAGTCGGGCGTGTACTTGAAGCGCACCAGCCACTCGCCGGCCGGTAGGGGAACCGCACGAAAGGCGCCGTCCGCACGGTAGATCGGCAGCTCACGCTCCGTATCCCCGCCCCCTTCCACGGGGCGGGCAGGGAGGGAGGCGCGGGGGCGAATGAAGGCCTTCCACCCCGGGAACCAGGTGTCGCTGAGGACCAGCCAGGCCGGTGCCTCCACGGCCACCTGCGCCTCGATCTCATTGCCACTGGACCGTGTGATCCGCGCCGCGGTGAAGGGCTGCTCGCTATCGACAAGCGGGACGGTCTCGGCCCGCGGCCCGGTTTCTGAATCGATCAACACCTCACGGCGTGGATCGAGCGAGCGTAACTCGCCCAGGACCGCAGCGTGGTCGAGAAGGCGCACGCTGCCCAGCGCGAAGGCGCGTGGGAGTGAGTTCTGGTTCTCGTAGATCTTGACCTCGCCGTCGTAGACCTTCGTCCAACCGGGCCGGTCGAGGTCGAACACCGTCGCAACGAAGCGCACGCCGAGCAAGTCGAGCAACGCCGAATCCAGCGAGCCGTTCCAGAAGAGCGGGCCGATGCGATTCTGCAACAGGCTCCCACGCTGCTCCTCGATAGCGCTAACGAACTCGGTGTAGTGCTTGGGGATGATCGAGTCGTAGCCGCGCACGTCCTCCAGACCGTAGAACGTGCCGCTGTTGGCGTTGAGGATCTTGCTCTGCGGTACGCCCAGGGTGCCATCCGAGTCGAGGGTCGTGAAGCGCCAGGGCTGTCCGCCGCGCTGGCTGAGGAGAAACTCGAGGGCCGGGGGTGTGAAGGTCGCCAGGCGGGTCGTCGTGACCGGCATGAAGCCGGCCGCGGCGACGGCAAGGTCGAGACCGGCAACGAGCAGGGCCAGTCGTTGCCAGGCGGGCCGGAGTCCCGTGATGCGTGATGGGCGATGGGCGAGACGCGGTGCTGAGTGAGTCTCCCCGTCGCCTTGTTCTTGTGTCTCCCTCGCTCTTCTGGCTGCGAGGTGGAAGACAGCACCGGCGCCGAGCAGCGCCAGGCCGAGCCGGAGGAAGTTCTGCCACTGGTAGCTGACCAGCAGCGCGGCGTTCTCTCCGAAGCTCAGCCGCGTCAGCTCCGAGCGGGCCATCAGGGCGGTGGCGACGCGCAGGAAGGGGGCCGGGAGCAGGAAGACGACCAGGAGGCCGAGGAGGAGAGCGCTGCCCGCACCGAGCAGGAGCCGGCGCAGGAGAGTCCCACCACCGGAGGCTGCCAACTCGTCCAGGCCGGTCGCCGCGAGGGTCGCCACCGCCAGCGAGAGGGGGAAGACCCAGCGGAAGGGAGTGTGAAGCTGGTTCCAGCCCGGGAGCGCGTAGAAGAGCAGGGCATAGGCCGGCGTGCCGAAGATGAAGAGCAGGCTCGCTGCGCTCAGCCCGCCGAAGAACCGGACCATGCCGTCGCGCCAGCGGCGGACCAGCGCCAGCGTGGCCAGGGCCAGTGGCAAGATGCCGAGGTACCCGCTTGCCTCGACGTAATTTTTGTAGCTGGGCAGGCCTTTCGTCCAGGCGACATAATCCAGGGGGGCCGGCGCGCCCTGGGTGGGGGTCAGGGTGCGGATGGGCTCCCAGCTCTTTGTGACCAGGTTGAAGAACTCGTGGCGCGCCGGGTTGCCCCAGAAGTCGGGCACCAGGAAGCTTGTGATCTGGCGGATCGGCCAGGCCCAGCCCAGCACCTCGCGCAGGCTGACCGAGCCCTCACGAAAGTTGTAGCGGACCAGTTCGAAGAGTGGCACCATCTGCGCCGCGCCCAGCAAGAGCCCGACGGACGCCAGCGCCAGCCCCCAGAGGGCAAACAAGCCTTTCGACTTTGGATCTTGGATCTTGGCTTGAGGAAATGGACCCCGAGAATCCGAAGATCCGAAATCTGAAACCAGGAGCCAGAGGCCCCAGAGCGCGCTCACCAGCAGGACGTAGTAGGCAACCTCGACGTGGCCGGCCAGGAAGACGACTCCGAGGCCAAGGGCACCGAGGCTGACCCAGGGGATGTAGGCGGTAGGGTGGCGCTCGCCCGCGGCGGCTTTTTGCGCCAACCGGGCGATCATCGCCAGGATGAAGGGCAGCCACGCCGCGCCGGCGATGATCATGGGGAAGACCACGCTCACGGTCAGGAAGCCGCTGCCCTGGAAGACGAGCCCACCGAGCAGACTCGCCATCCTGCTGCGACCCAGGACTCGCAGCAGGATGTATAGGCTCAACCCGGCCCAGGCCAGGGTCAGGACGGTGAACCAGCCGTAGGCCTGTGGGATCGGGAGCAGCAGGAAGAGGAGCGAGAGCGGGTAGAGGGCCGAGTGCTGGCCCGCCGCCAGAAAGGGCTGCCCCGCGAACTGGTGGGGGTTCCAGAGCGGCAGCTCGCCGTGGCTCAGGCGGTCGCGGATGAAGAGCTTCCAGGCGTAGTTTTCGAGCAGCAGGTCGCTGACCAGCTCGTTGTGGGGGGCACCCACGCCCACTTGATCGCGGAAGGCCGACCAGGGCAGGAACTGGTAGAGGTTGTCGAATGGGATGAGCGTGTGACCCGGCAGGAGCGTCGGCCAGAAGAGCAGCAGAGGGAGTATCAGAAACAAGAGAGCCGGGGCACTCGCGCGGAGCACCTGCTGCAGGCGGGCAGTCAACTCGATGGGTGAGTCATTGACTTCAACCGTTTCTTGAACACGGATGGCCGTCATCGCGAGGGGGAGAGGAGAACAGCCGGTTATTGCTCAGCTGTGGGGTGCAGGGCTACAGTGACAGGAAGCTCGAAAAGATCACTCCGCACGCGGCGGGTTGAGAAAAACAGTCCTCCCAGGTTCTCAAACTCGCCCCTGGCCCGGTGAAGCCGGGCGATCACCTCATCGCCGACCTCCCCGGTTGCCTGCCCTGGATACGGAGGGCGTGTGTTGACGTGGAGAGTATCAGCCTCACGATCGTATTTGAAGGTTCGGGACGTTCCCATTCAATCACTCCTCGGCGCCCGCCGCGGGCTGCGCGATGACCTGCCTGTCACTTTCTGGAGAGGAAGGCTGTGAAAACCCGGTGACGGCCCACGAGTGTCCACTACGGTCTGGATAGGGACCAGGGAAGAGATTCCTTCTCCGGTCGCTTTTCCCCTCAGAACTTGGCCAGCGATGCGGCCGTGGGCTCCACTTTCGGCACCGTGCGGGCGACGGCGTTGCGATGGCGCCACCGGATTTGCCAGACCCGCCAGGCAGCCTCGAGTTTGACGGGCACCGTCATCTTGCTCTTGCCGATCCGGCGATCCTCGAAGTAGATCGGAATCTCGAGAACCCGAAAGCCCAGTTTCTCGGTCAAGTAAGCCATCTCCACCTGGAAGACGTAGCCATTGGAACGCACCTGGTCGAGGTCGATCGCATCCAGCGTCGCCCGGCGCCAGGCCTTAAAGCCGGCAGTCGCGTCTCGCGTGCGAATGTTCAGTACCGCGCGCGAATAGACCTGGTTCGCCCACCAGCTCAGAAAGTAGCGCCACCAACTCCAACGTTCGTCCAGCTCACCGCCCGGCACGTAGCGGCTGCCGACCACGACATCGGCCTGGTCGGTGCGGAGCGCCTCGACCATAGCGGGGATGTAGCGCGGCGAGTGGGAGAAATCGGCATCCATCTGGACGACGACCTCGGCTCCCTGGGCCAACGCGCGGCGGAAGCCGGTGTTGTAGGCGGTCCCGAGGCCAAGCTTGCCGGTCCGGTGCACCACGTCGATTCGTCCGGCGTGGATCGCGGCCAGGCGATCGGCGATTTCGCCGGTGCCATCGGGGGAACCGTCATCCACGATGATGAGCGTGAGGGTCCTGCGGGGAAGGGTAAAGAGTGCGTCTACCATCGCCGCCAAGTTCTCAGCTTCATTGTAGGTTGGGATGACGACGGTTGTTTGCATACGTTGAACTTTCAGCGATTCGCAGCCAGCAACATGGCGAGTGCTGAATAACGAACGAGGTCAGCCCGCACCACCCTGGACCTTCCCCATGGTCCATTCTTCACTCGGCGCTCAGGGTGGTTTCTATGGGCGAGCGATGCGAGCGATGAAGAGAGCCTCGATCCGCAAGGCCCGAATTATAACGTGCCCTGCCAGGGGGGCAAAGTGGGCGGGGGCAAGGCGTTCGTGGGGGCGCTGCGCTACTCGATCGGGGGGCTGTGCGGCCGGTCGACGGTGGCCATCTTGCGACGCAGGCGCGCAAGGCGGTGACGCAAG
>DOUV01000579.1 GCA_003520455.1 Chloroflexota bacterium
TCGAAGATGAGCTCGTCGGGCTGGCCCGCCTTATACAATTTGCAGGGTGGCAGCCGCAGACCTTCACTATAGACGTCGTACCCTTCGATATCCCCTCGGTGGCCACCCACATCGGAAACATGCGCGATGGTTCCCATGAAGGCCACCACCTTGCCCTGCCAGAAGACGGGCGTAATCACGACATAGTCGGGCAGATGGCCGGCCGCCAACCAGGGATCGTTCGTGACGAGAACGTCACCTTCCTGAAGGGTGGTGACAGGGAACTTCTGAAGAAGAATCCTGGTCGTCCGCGGCAGGATGACGCAGAAGTCGGGCGGGCTGAAGCTCGACTGGCAGAGCGAAGAGCCATCTTGATCAACCAGGATACACGCAAAATCGCGGCTCTCGCCCACAATGGTCGAGAAGGAGGTCCGCACCGTGGCGTTATCGATCTCATCCATGATAGCGATCAGCCGCTGCCACTGAATCTCAAGGGTAATCGGATCAATCGCCGTTTGAGGTGAGGCCTGGGACATGGGACGGCTCCTAACGTGATCGTTGCGCTGGCGGCGCACAGCACGGGTCGCAAAAGTTAACTGATGACAGATGACTTGACAGAGGGGTCGAAGTTTGATATGTTCTATCACACTCCCGCATGATAGTCAACTGTTAACGATTAACAGTCTGCTGGCGTCCCACCTTCGGCACACGAGTGGATGTTCCACGGCCGGGGGCACGATGCGATTTTTTTCCTATATCTCGTTGAGCGGGACCCACATCTGCCCGTCTGCGTGAGGAGCGCGACAATGAGTAAGAAGCGTTTTCGTGAGAGGGCTTCCAAAAATGCACCCGACGGCCGTATGCCGGCCTACCGCTTCGGGATTGATATCGGCGGCACCTTCACCGATTTCGTCTTGATCGACTCGCACTCGGGACGCATCTTCAGTTATAAGACACTCACGACGCCGGGGCATCCCTCCCAGGCAGTCATGGAAGGGTGGCGCGCGCTCCTCCAGGAGGTGAACGCCGCGGGGAGCGCCATCGAGACCGCCATTCACGGCACCACGCTCATCACGAATGCTCTCATCGAACGCAAGGGGGCAGTGACGGCGCTGATCACTACCAGGGGCTTCCGTGACATCCTTGAGATGGCCAAAGAGATGCGCTACGACATCTACGATCTCCTCATCACCCTCCCGGAGCCGTTGGTCCCACGCCCGCGTCGGTTGGAGGTCAGCGAGCGTTTGAGCGGACGGGGCGACATTCTGACCCCGCTTGATCCGGCCGACCTGGAGGCGTTGAAGCCCCAACTGGTGTGCGATGGGGTCGAGGCGATCGCCGTCTGTTTTCTGCACTCCTTCACGAATCCGGTGCATGAGCAGCAGACCGGGGAATGGCTCAACGAGCATCTGCCGGAGGTGAGCGTATCGCTCTCCAGCGAGGTCGCACCCGAGATTCGGGAGTACGAGCGGATGTCCACCACCGTCTGTAATGCCTACGTGCAACCCCTCACGGAGCGCTATTTGAAGCGCCTGCAGACTGACCTGCTGGAGGGTGGCTTCAAGCACCATCTCTACCTGATGCTCTCCAGCGGCGGGATCACCACGCTCGACACGGCGATGCGCTTTCCTGTCCGTCTGGTCGAGTCGGGACCGGCGGCGGGGGCCCTGGCGGCGGTCTTCTACGGAGAACTGACCGGGGAACGCGACCTCGTCTCCTTCGACATGGGAGGCACGACGGCCAAGATGTGCCTCATCAAGAGCGGGCATCCCCAGATGGCCAGTACCTTCGAGATTGCCCGCGTGCATCGCTTCAAGCGCGGCAGCGGGTTGCCGGTTCGCGTGCCAACCATCGAGTTGATCGAGATCGGCGCCGGGGGAGGGAGTATCGCACAGGTCGACGAGCTTGGGTTGCTGAAGGTCGGGCCGGACTCTGCCGGCGCCGACCCGGGCCCGGCCTGTTACGGCCTGGGAGGAACCCGGCCGACGGTGACCGATGCCGACTTGCTCCTGGGATACCTGAATCCAGACTATTTCCTGGGCGGTCGCATGAAGCTGGATCGCGAGGCGGCTGAGCGGGCCGTGCGGACGGTCATCGCCGAGCCGATGGGACTGAGTGTGACCGACGCCGCCCACGGTATCTACCAGGTGGTCAACGAGAGTATGATCTCAGCAACACGCGTCCATGTGGCCGAGCGGGGGGCCGATCCGCGTCGGTTGGAACTGATGGCCTTCGGGGGGGCAGGACCAGTGCACGCCCACCAGATCGCCCGGGCGCTCAAGATGAAGGGGTATATCTGCCCTGCCAGTGCGGGGGTCACCTCGGCCCTGGGCTTTCTCACCGCGCCAGCCGCGTTCGAATTTGCGCGCACCTTCATCTCGCGCCTGACCCCGGAAACCCTGGCCGAGTTGGACGCCGTCTACTTCGAGTTGGAAGCGGAGGGCCGGGCGACCCTGGCCGAAGCCGGCGTGCCCGAGGAAGAGATGCACTTCATCCGGCAAGCAGATTTGCGCCACGTGGGGCAGGGGCACGAGATCGTGGTGGCGCTGCCGTACGAACACCTGACAACAGTCGACCTGAATCACGAGTTGCGGCCACGTTTCTACGAGCGCTATGAGGAGATCTACGGACACGCCCACCGGCACCTGGACCTCGAGATCACGACCTGCCGGCTGACAGCGAGCGGGCCGCGGCCACGGGTGGCGCTGCAAGAGGTAGCGTCCAGCGGCGAGCCGGCTGAGGTGGCCGTCAAGGGGCAACGCCCGGCCCACTTTGCCGAGTTGGGCGGTTTCATGGAGACCCCGATCTACGACCGCTACCGCTTGATGGCTGGTATGACGTTTGAAGGACCGGCTATTGTGGAGGAGCGCGACTCGACCGCCGTGATTGGTCCCGGGGCATCCGTCACCGTCGATCGCTTCGCCAATCTCATCGTGACGCTCACTGAGCCGCAAGCAAGGGAAGCGTGATGCTACAGATCGGCATCATTGGCGCGGGGGTGGTCGCAGCCCGTCACGCCGATGCATACCGCCGCCACCCGCGGTGCGAGCTTGTCGCGATCGCCGAGCCAGACGCGCTGCGTGGTCAGGCTTTTGCCACAACCTACGGAGCCACCTGGTACCTTGATTACCGAGACATGCTTTCGAACAGTCGACTGGACGCGGCCAGCATCTGCGTGCCCCATCACCTGCACCACCCCGTCGCGCTGGCCACAGCAGAGGCCGGTCTCCACATGCTGATGGAGAAGCCGATCAGCCTGACTCTGGCGGAAGCGGACCAGATGATTGCTGCCTGCCAGCGGTTCGGGGTGCGAATGATGCTTGGCTTCGTTCATCGTTTTCGCGGTGAGTTGCTGGAGGCGGAGCGCCTGATCGTTGCGGGTGCGATCGGCCGCCCCGCGACGGCCCAGGATAGTATCTGTACCCTTGGCGGTAGCCATCCACCGGCGTGGGTCTGGGAGCAGGCACACGCGGGCGGTGGCGTCCTCATGTATGGCGGCATCCATAGTGTCGACCGCCTCCTCTGGCTCCTGCAGAGTAACGTGGTGGAAGTCTTTGCCTACCAGACCCGCTATGCCAGTCCTGGAAACGTCGAGAACGGCCTGGCAGCTGTTCTACGTTTTGGCGATGGCGTCATCGCGACCCTCTTCGAGAATTCCCCGCCGTACGGGAAGCCCGGCGGCTGGATCACTGAAATCTATGGAACCGAGGGCGCCATTCGGATCAAAACCGGCGAATGGATCGAATTGACGACCGGCGAGCACCGTTACACCCAGAACTTTACTCGCTACGATCATTTTCGGCGCGAGATCGACGAGTTCGTGGCCTCGCTCCTGGAGGATCGCCCCCCCTCCGTCACGGCCGAGGATGGGCGCCGGGCGCTGGCAGTCGCTCGGGCCATCTATGACTCCGCGGCCAGCGGTCAGCCTCGATCAGTGGGAGAATAGTCGCATCATGAGGAACGTCCAGGTTCGTGCCAACATTGACCCGATCAGTCTCGAGATTCAGTGGCAGCGCCTGATCGCCATTATGGATGAGGTCGACAACGCCACGGTGCGGACCTCCTTCTCGACCATCGTAGGCGAGAGCCGCGATTTTGCCTGCATTCTGGTCGATCAAGATGGCTCTTCGCTCTGCCAGTCGCGCTTCAGCCCGCCGAACTTCTGCGTCGTCTTGCCGCGGACCACCAGAGTGCTGCTCGAGGCCTACCCCCTGGAGACCCTCCAGGATGGCGATGTCCTCTGCACCAATGACGCCTGGATCGGCACGGGCCATCTGCCGGACTACATCGTCGTGACGCCAGTGTTCTGGCAGGGCAAGCCGGTCGCGTTCATGGGGACGGTCGCACATGTCTCCGACGTTGGCGGGCACCGGGGCGATCTCGAAGCCTACGACGTTTTTACCGAAGGCATCCGTATGCCACCCTGCAAACTGTATAAGGCGGGTCAGCCCGACGAGCTCATCTTCGAGATCATCGGCAACAATTGCCGCGTCCCGGAGATGGTGTTGGGGGACCTGCGCGCCATCGTCGGCACCCACCAGGTCGGCGCCCGCCGGCTGCGCGAGTTCCTGGCCGACTACCAGTTGGCCGACCTGGTCGCTCTCTCCAACGAGATCCACACCCGCTCCGAAGCCCTGATGCGCGAGCGCATCGCCGCCCTGCCCGACGGCGTCTACGCGTTTGGACTCGATATCGACGGCTACATTGAGATCGTCCACCTGCACGCCACCGTCGCGGTCCGCGGCACCGACATCTACGTCGACTATACCGGCACCTCCCCCCAGACCCGCAAGGGCGCCATCAACTGCGTCTATAATACCACCTATGCCTCGACGATCTATCCCTTTAAGTGTGCCCTGGTGCCGACCGTGCCGAACAACGAGGGGCTCTTCCGCCCGATTCACGTCACCGCCCCGGAAGGGTGCATCCTGAATACAACCTACCCCCACCCGGTTCAGGCACGGGCGAAAGTCACCAACAACATCAACCAGGTACTCTTTGGCGCCGTCTGGCCGATCCTGGGCGAGCACGCCCAGGCCGGCAGCGGCTCCATCTGGCCCTTCAGTGTCAGCGGGACCGAGGCGGGCTACGGCACCTTCTCGGTCCACATCCTGCCCCACGGCGGCCGCGGCGCGATGCGCGACCTGGACGGGCTGGTTCCCATCGCCTTCCCCCACAACAGCTCCGTCACCCCCACCGAAGTCATGGAGACCCAGGCCCCGATCTTGATGCTCAAGAAAGAATTGCTGGCCGATTCGGCCGGGCCGGGCCGGCGCCGGGGTGGCGTCGGCCAGGTCATGACCTTCCGCAACATTGGCCCGGCCCCCATGACTGCCTCGATCCGCCCGGACAAGATCTTCTGCGCACCGCCGGGGTTGAACGGGGGCCAGCCGGGGCGGACCGGCGTCGTGCGCTTGAATGGGGAATCGATCACTCGTTTCCCGCCGATCGAGTTCAATCCCGGCGATGAAATCGAGATGCGTATGCCGGGTGGGGCCGGGTTCGGCCCGATCACGGAGCGCGAACCCGAGCGCATCCTGAGGGATCTCGAGATGGGCTACATCACGCCTCGCGGGGCGCGGGAGGACTATGGCCTGGATATGCCCCCCCGCTTGGATGCAGAAAGGACGTCATGTGATTGATGTTGCGATAGTCAATGGCTCCCTGCTCAACCCGTCGCCAGAGGGCCACGATCTGCGACGCCGCCAGGCCACGCTGGCGATCCACGAGGGGCGTATCCAGGCGGTACTCGACCCGGCCGAGACAGTCGATGCAGCCCAGGTGTTGGACGCCGAAGGGATGCTTGTGCTGCCCGGGGCCATCGATGTCCACTTTCATTGCCGGGCCCCAGCATTTCCAAGGCGGGGCGATTTCGCGACTGAGACTCGGGCCGCGGCGGCCGGAGGTGTGACCACAGTCTTTGAGATGCCCATTTCCAAGCCGGGTGTCTCGACTGCCCACATCTGGGAATCCAGAGCCGCGCTCGTCAGGCGGCAAGCCTTCGTCAACGTCGGGCTGTACGGGTCTCCCGGACTCTTGCTGTCTGAGGAGATCGAGGCCATGGCGGCGGCCGGCGCGATCGGCTTCAAGCTCTTTCTGACTCGGGCGCCGGAGGGGCGCGAGGACGAGTTTGACGGCTTAGTCGCCACGGACCTGGCCTCGGTTGTCGCGGCCCTGGAGTTGGTCCGCTCCACGGGCCTGCCCTGCGTGTTTCATGCAGAAGAGCAGAGCCTGGTGGATCTGTACTCTACGCGAGCCCTGACCAGTCCGGGACCGGATTTCCGGCGTCATGGCCGGTCCAGGCCGGCGATTGTAGAGGCGACGGCAGTGGCTGCACTGATCGCCATTGCCCAACAACTGGATACCCATATTCACATCGCCCACGTGAGCGCCAAGGCGACGGTCGATCTGTTGCGCTACGCCCGCGCGGTGGGCGCGCCGGTCACGGCCGAGACCTGCCCGCATTACTTGTTCTTCACCGAGGACATCCTTGAAGAGATCGGCCCCTACGGCAAGATTAATCCTCCATTGCGAGCCGCTGAAGACCGAGATGCCTTGTGGGGCGCCCTCCTGGAGGGTATCCTGGCGGTGATTGCTTCGGACCATTCGCCCTTCACGGCGGAAGAGAAAGAGGCAACCTGGGGACACATCCTGGATGCGCCCCCGGGTCACCCCGGCGTGGAAGGTTTGGTGCCACTGGTCTTGACAGAGGCGTTGCGCGGCCGGTTCAGTCTCGAGCGTGCGGTACAGTTTATCAGCACCGGGCCGGCCCAATTGTTCAACTTGTACCCGCGGAAGGGAACGCTTCAGCCGGGGGCCGATGCCGATATCACAATCTATGACCCCAGACCGGCCAGGCAAATCAAGCGCGCCGAGTGGTTGAGCCGGGCGGCCGCTTGCAATCGACTCTACGATGGGATGACCATCCAGGGCGAGGTATATGCCACGTTGCTGGGCGGCAAGCTCATCTATCATGGCGGGCGCGTGCTGGGTAGACCGGGTGACGGCAAGATCGTGCGCCCACTGAGTTGGGCCCCGTGATGGCGGCCCGGCCTTTCTTTCCGCCGACAGTCGGCCCCAGAAGATCTTTGAACCCATTCACCCCTGTGTGATGAAACCGGACTACCTGGTCTTCGAAGACCTATCCGGTTCTCTTGGCCCTATAACCCTTTCGCCTCTCTGGAATTCCAGTCCCATGGCATGGGTACTGGGAAGCAGGCGTTGTCTGCGACCGATGGCGTCTGGACCTGGGGCGGCGCAGGGGGTGATGAACTGTCCGCACCTGGAAGGAGGTTCCTGCGATGAAAGCGATACGTATCGGTTCCATAGAGGCTTTTCCGGGCCGAAAAACCTATGGCGAGTTGCCAGTGTCCGTGATGGCGTCTGGACACACCATCCGGCTGCCCATCCACGTGGTCCGGGGAAGCACGGACGGCCCCTGTGTTGGCGTTGTGGCGGTTCAACACGGTCACGAGTTCAGCGTGTTGAACATTCAGCGGCGCCTCCTCCAGGCCCTTGACCCGGCGGCGTTGCGGGGGACCGTCATCTGCGTGCCGATCATCAACCCGATTGCGTTTGAATGGGCCTCTCGCGGTGGCTGGTCGGATGGGCTGTGGGGACCCCATGGTGACATCGGTCGGCTCTGGCCCGGCGATCCCGATGGCTGGTTGGCGGAACGAATCGCCTATGCCTTTGCGACCCAGGTGCTCCCTCATATGGATGCCCTATTCGATTTCCATGGCGATGCGCCGCACACCCGCTTCACCGATCACTATATCGGGTACAGCGAAGCAGATGGCGAGCTGGGCGAGCGCACCGCGACCTTGGGGCGTATTTTTGGCATGCAGATCGTTATCCGGCGGCCCCAGGGTGGGACGAATACACTGACCGGTTACGCGATGTCACAAGGGGTCCCGGCTTTCGGTGTCGAACTCGGAGATTTCTACGGTCTCGACGTAGAGCGCGACGCGCACGGACGAGGAGAGCGGAAACCCCTGACCGACGTTGGCGTGCGCGGGATCACGAATGTCTTGCGGTCACTCGACATGCTCGATGGTGATCCGGAGTTGCCTGATCACCAGGTTGAGGTATCGGGATTTGTGGGCATCGCCCCTTCTGTGGGCGGCATTATGGCACCGGAAGTGACCCGCCAGGATATCGGACGCGTCTTTCCTAAGGGATACGTCTTCGGCCGGGTTCTCAGCGCCTATACCTTTGAGGAACTTGGCGTCCTGCGAGCGCCACTGGACCAGAACCTTCTGGTGGCCGTTCGGGATGCGCAACCATTCACCCACATGCAGCCGGGCGGCGGCGACCTGGGCTTCTCGGTAGTCGACTGGTCCACGGCCCGCTGGCTGCGTGGCGGACGATAAGCACCAGTGGAACGGGGGAACCGAATGGGAACGATCGCTGACATTGCGGAGCGCGACATGCGCTTCCGGCGGATCCGCGAGGAGATGGCTCGGGAGGGCCTGGAGGCTCTCATCGTGGCAGGCAAGGGCCACTGGTGGACCGGGCGCGGGTACATCCGCTACTTAACCGATTTCCACCTGTGGGGCCATGACGGGTTGATCCTTCTCCCCCTCAGCGGCGAGCCGGTCATGACACTTACAAGTTATGCTGTGGCTGAGAGAATCGCCAATCGGGGGTGGATCAGCGACGTACGTGGCGATGTCTACCTGGCGCCAAAGCTGATCGCGGCGATGAAGGAAAAGGGGTTCACGAAGGGCAAAGTCGGCATCGCCGGGCTCCGGTGGGTCATGCCCGCCGGGGCGTACCTGGCGCTCACGGAGGCCCTGCCGAATGTCAACTTCGTGAGCGCAGACAACGTGATTGATCGTGTGCGCCGGGTGAAGAGCCCTCTGGAGATCCGGCAGATTCGCGAGCTATGGACCCTGTCTAAGGCAGCCATGGAACGTTTCGTCGAAGTTGTGGTCCCGGGCAAGAGCCAGCGTGAACTCGCGGCCGAGGCGTCGAAGGTGGTACTGACCGGCGGGGGTCGTGATATTCTGGTTTTCATTAGTGAGGGGGCAATGCCATCGAACCCGCCCCAAGATGTGCCGGTGCGCTGCGATGACATCCTCAGTTACCACATGGAGATTTGCGGCGAGAGTGGCCATTGGTCAGAGATTACGGTCACGTGCGCCTACCGTGAACCAACCGAGCTTGAACTGAAGCTGATGGACAGCGAACTGAGGGCCTACGAGGAAATCCGCAAGATGGCGAAGCCTGGCGCCCGACTCAGTGATATGGCCAATACGTTCGAGCGCGCGCTGATCGAGGATGGCTGGGCCCTGGGCGAGCCAACGGAACACTTTGATTTCCATGGACAGGGGATGGATACAATCGAGTATCCCTGGTATGCGGCCGACAAGAACTGGGGCGACTCTCAAGACACAGAACTGGAAGCAGGGATGGTCTTCTCTTACCATCCTCGCCGGAACGTTATCCCGGCGGTCGGCCGGGGAACAGGCATTAACGAGGATATTCTGATCACCGAACACGGTGTGGAGCGCTTAAGCGGTGATTGGGATCTGCGCTGGCGGGGAATAGAGTAGAACGCGGGACCGGGAAGCAGCCCGCGCGCGGGCTGCTTCCCGATCCCTGAGAAGCCTTAGAGCGCCCGAACCTCAACCCACCGCCGCTCGTCCCATGACTGCCGGATGGCTTCCATCACCGCCTGGCAGCGCAAGCCATCGTAGAATGTTGCTCCGCGTTCCGGTTGCGTGCCCGTGCGGATACAGTCAGTCACGTATCGCGCCAGGCCGACGAACGATATAGACCACACACTGCTCGCAACCCCCGGCAACAGGGAATACGGATTCGGCTCCGTCCATTCGGTCGCGCCGCTCTCCCCGGCGCGGCGGCCCCACAGACGGTTGTCGGCGTCGAGAATCAAACTCCCTGATTCCCCGTGAATCTCAGTCCGTGTTCCTGAAGGGTGGTGCGCGACACTGCTGATGAAGGCTGAAGCCAACGCACCGCTCTCGAACTCCAGCATGAAAGCACACTGATCGTCGCTGGTCACTGCACGGAACTCATCCGAGTCCGCGACCTTACGGCGCTCCACGAAGGTATGGAGCTCGCCGGATGCACTGCGGATCTCGCCCAACCACCATCGCAGCAGGTCGATCCTGTGCGAGCCGGTGGCCCCAAGCGAACCGCCCCCTTTCTCGGCTTGCGACCACCAACTCCACGTCGTTGCACGGGGATCGACACGGTGGCTCGTGGCAATGTGAATCGAGGCGTGGTAGATCCGGCCGACATAGCCCTCCGCGATGAGTTGCTGGAGCTTCATGCTGGTCGGATCGAACCGCAGCTCATGATCGATGAAGTGGATAACACCGGCGGCCTGGGCGCGCTCATACATCATTTGCGCCTCCGCCAGATTCATCGCCATCGGCTTCTCACATAACACGTGCTTGCCGGCCTCGATCGCCGCCATCGTCATCGGATAGTGCAGATAAGGCGGTGTCACGATGCTGACCAGATCAAGCTCTTCGAGCTCCATCATTGCATGATAGTCGGAGAACGCGTAGGGGATACCGGATTCACCGGCAACCGCTTCCGCGCGTTCCTGGCGACTACTCCCCACGGCGATGACCTCGACGCCGTCACAGCTGCGAAAGCCGGGTACCTGGGCCGAGCGGCCGAAGCCGGTTCCGATGATGCCAACACCGATTTTCCCGTTTTTCATTGTCGACCTATCTTCTCCATTCTTCTTTGGATTTCCATGCATCGCGCGCATGGCTGCACAACGACTGTGCACTCGACGTTATGATGATCTTTGTTTCTTCACACCGTTCCCATCAATGGTCATGCTGCCAGGCAGAGGAGTCTCACCTCCTCATCGAGGTTCTTCAACCCGCCAAACTGGAAGCGCTTTCGGGAAAAGCTCGCTGCCGTGCGTCCAGGCCAGAAGCGCTCCGCGATTCGTTCTTTCAAGTTGCAGTAGACCTGCCGCGCGCGCGCGCGCGACCAGTTCTGCTTCATCCACACCGCGCAGTTGGCCTCTCTCCACCACAATCTGCCCATCCGAAATCACAGTCTCAACGTCCCGGCGGTTCGCACAGTGGACCAATGTTCGGATTGGATCATCGAGCGGGCCGAGGTCGAACCGGCTCAGGTCGATGATGACGATATCGGCCTTTGCGCCCGAGCTCAACCGGCCAATGTCGGAGCGACCAAGTGCCCGTGCGCCGCCCAAGGTCGCAGCCTCGTAGACCTCACCGGCCGATGCCACCGTTCGATCCCGATCAGCGACCTTGTTGAGCCATGTGGCGGCCCGCATCTCCTCAATGATATCGGGCGGAAAGGTATCGGTGCCGATGGCGACATTGATCCCCATCCGCCGGTAGCGACTGAACGAAATCATGACTTCGTTGATGCGCGCATAGACCAGACGTACAGAATACGGTCGTCTTCCCAAGCAACCTCGCCACCGGGGAGAAGATGCTGCTTCCCAGACTGGTATCCGACGACCCACCCGCCACGAATCAACTGGCGCAGATAATAGGCGATCCAGGCAAAAATCGCGTCGGCATCCCCCAAGGTGCCATCAATGATCGGCGTGAAGGCGTGGTCAAGCGTGCCGCGTTCATCGACAACGTAAATGATCACGAGCTTGGGCTCGCGCCAGTCGGTACCATAGTGATGGCGCCCGTTGGCGGTTTTCCGCTGGGGGCGCCGTCGAATCCGGACGCGACCACCATCGGTGGAGATGACCACCCGTCGCCCAGCCAGTTGTTCCTTGAAGGTGATGCCGTCCAAGCGTTGCAGCAGGCGGACCCGTGTCGCCAGCTGATAGGCGATGGCACGCACGGTCTTGACGTTCAGGCTCACGCCACGCTCATTGAGCAACTGGCGTGCTTCGTCCAAGCTCGTGAGACTGACCAGCACGCCGATTTCGCTCGCCAAGGTCGGGGTGCAATGATCGTAGACGCCCAGAACCAGCAGGGCCGGATAGCCGCCTACTTTTTTTCCGTGAGCCGGTCCGGTTGGGACGATAGTAGCTCGTCTCACCCTCGAACGCCGGCCCGCGACTCGGTCGCACAGTCACCCGGCGCCGGCCTTGGTTCTTGAGCTTCTTGGGCGCTTGTTTGATCAGGGCCGCTGCCTCCTGCTGGACCTCCGGCTCGTCGAGCGCCGCCTGCAGCTTCTGCGCCACGATCGCGCTCGCCAACCGGTCCGTGGCCACGATGATCTCGCGTTCCACCTGCTGCAACTGCTCGGGGTTCCGAATCTGCGAGCGTTGTCCGAGCAACTGCTCGATAGCGGCCATCGCCGTCTGTACGGTCGCGCTTGGGGTCACCGGCTCATCGCTTGGGGAAAGAGCTTCATTCATGCTGGTTGTTCCTCTTCTCCGGGGGGCTTCTGGCCTGAAGGCTACCATTTCCCGCGTGTTCCCGCCAGCCCTACGTCTGTCCTGACGTTATGTTTACCGACTTCTAGGGAATGCTCCCCTGCTAGATGTTGGAGGTCGTCAAGTTGAACGCGGCGGCCTCATCGCGACAGCGGGCGCGGCCAGCTCCTGGTCTTCGGCATCCTCGGATGGTACTATTCTATGCCTCGCCGGGCTCGTGGTCCAACCTGAACCGGTCCCCGCGGGCGGTCCCGGCGTACGGTGCCTTCAAACGCTCGAGGAACTCAGGCGCCTGCCGCAGTTCACCGGAGAATAGGACCTCCCTGGAAAGGCCGGGGACCAGGCACGATCCATCCAGCGGGCGGCGCACCGCCAGGCCACCCCGGTTGAGGCCATGGGTGGAGATCATGGTCGTTTTGACAGCCTTGTGCCCGAGGAGTTCTTGTACGGGGCGAATGTCGTAACCGTTCTCGAGCAGG
>DOUV01000430.1 GCA_003520455.1 Chloroflexota bacterium
GACTAGCGAAATGCTGTACTAAGCCCGCCGAGTTGCGCGTGCCTCTTCCCGACCGGCGCTCGCCTCTCGCAGTGCCCGCCAGACGCGCTCAGGCGTGAAGGGCGTCGCGCGGATGCGAACGCCGGTCGCGTCGTAGATCGCGTTGGCAAGGGCCGGTGCGACGCCGTCCTTGGGAATCTCGGCGACCGCCTTCGCGCCGTATGGTCCGGTGGGCTCGTAGGTCTCGACGAGGATGACCTCCATCTCCGGCATCTCCTGCGCCTGGAAGATCTTGTAGTCGCCGAAACGCGTCGTCAGCAGGCGCCCGGCCCCGTCGTAGGCCATCTCCTCACAGAGCCCGTACCCCAGCGCCTGGGTCATCCCACCTTCGATCTGCCCCGTGGCCGTCACCGGATTGATCACTCGCCCGCAGTCCACCGCCATGACCATCTTCTTCACCTCGACGACGCCGGTCTCAGTGTCAACCTCCACCTCGACATACTGCGCTGCGAAGGGCGGCGGCGAGTCGTAGCTCATGTGGCTGGCGACCGCCATGATCTGATGCTGGTCGTGCTGGTGGAGCGAGAAGAGCGCCACCTCGGCCAGCGTGACCGAGCGGCCGTCCGGCGCCCACACCCGCCGGTCGCGTAGCGTGAGGTCCTCGGCGTGCGCGTCGAGCATCTGCGCGGCGACCTCGCAAATCTGGCGGCGAACCTGCTCGGCAGCCTTCTTGACCGCCCCGCCCGAGATGTAGGTCGTCGATGAGGCGTACGCACCCGTGTCGAAGGGCGTGAAGTCGGTATCGGACGAGTAGATGACAATGTCTTCGAGCGGCACACCCAGCGTCTCGGCAGCGATCTGCGCCAGCACCGTGTCCGACCCCGTGCCCAAGTCGGTCGCCCCGACCAACAGGTTAAAGGAGCCGTCGTCGTTGACCTTGAGGCTGGCGGCGCCCATGTCCAGCCCGGCAATGGCCGTCCCATGCATGCACACAGCCATGCCCACGCCGCGCCGCTTCCGGCCAGTGCCTGGCTGGTCACGCTTCTCATGCCAGCCGATCGCCTTCGCGCCCAACTCAACGCACTCCGGCAAGCCGCTCGAGTGGACAATCTGCTCGAAGCCCTCACGACCCTCTCCCAGGGCCTGGGCCAGCGTGAGGGCATCACCGACATTGACCCAATTCTTGCGCCTGAACTCGATGGGGTCCAGGCCCAACCCCACAGCGATCTCTTCCATGTGGCTCTCCAACGCGAAGTGCGCCTGGGGCGCGCCGTACCCACGATACGCACCGGGCACCGGGATATTGGTGTAGACCACGTCGCACTCGAAACGCTGGGCGGGTGCCTTGTAGGTGCTCAGGCCGCGCAGCCCGGTGACCGTCTGGACCGTCAGGCCGTGGGTACCGTAGGCGCCGGTGTTGCCAATGACGGAGAGCGACTGCGCGGTCAGCCTGCCATCCCTGGTGACGCCGCTCTTGAAACGCAGGACCTGCGGGTGGCGTGTGCGGCTCGAACGGAACTCCTCCTCACGGGTGTACTCCATCTTCACCGGCCGCCCGGTGGCGAGGGTCAGGTGGGCGCAGACATCCTCGATCAGCATCTCCTGTTTCACGCCGAAGCCCCCGCCGATGCGGGGCTTGATCACCCGGATCCGCTTGGGAGGCAACCCGATCAGGGGCGCGATCATCCGGCGGACGTGGAACGGTACCTGGGTTGAGGTCCGAATCACCAGGCGATCGTCAGGGTCCCAGTAGGTGATGACGATGTGAGGCTCGATCGGCGTCTGCTGGACCTGGTGAACCCGGTACTCGTGCTCGAAGATCTGATCGGCGCGGGCAAACCCGGCCTCAAGGTCGCCGTGCTGGGCCTCGATGTGGCAGACGATGTTGCGGCTGGCATCGTGGATCGCAACCGCATCGGGCTCATCGTGGATCACCGGTGCTCCAGGTGTCATCGCCTCCTCGGGGTCGAAGACCGCCGGCAACACCTCGTACTCGACCTTGATGAGCGCCAGCGCGCGCTCGGCGATCTCCACTGTTTCGGCCGCGACCGCGGCGACCCGATCGCCGACGTAGCGAACCTTGGTATCGAAGCTCACCTGGTCCCAGGGCGGCGGGTTGGGGTAGCTCTGACCGCCAGAGGCGTAGATCACCCGCTTGACATTCTTGTGGCTGATCACGGCGTGGACGCCGGGGAGCTTCTTGGCCTCACTGGTATCGATGCTGACGAGCCGCGCGTGCGCGTGCGGGCTCGTCAGCAACTTGCCGCAGAGCATCCCCCTAACGTCGATGTCGTCGGTGAAAGCCGGCCGTCCCAGGACGAGCTTGAGGGCGTCCACCTTGGTCTCAGCCTTGCCAACGACCGACAGCTCCTCCTTCTCCGTGGCGACAACCATCGGCAGGATGGTCGGTGCTTTGACCTGAACACCACCCGGACCCGCTTGCCCGCCATCATCGCGGCTCGATCCTCCAAATACCTCATCGATCACCGGCTTCGGCGTATCATCGCCGAACTCACCATCCAACCTGACACCGTGCCCCTCGATGGGCGGCACCGCCTCCCCGCGCATCACTGCTGCCGCCCGGAGGATCGCCTGCACCGGCTTGACGTAGCCGGTACAGCGGCAGAGCACGCCACTGAGGGCGTCGCGAACCTCGGCTTCAGTCGGAGTGATCGTTCTGTCCAACAGTTCCTTGCCGGCCAGTAACATGGCCGGGGTGCAGTAGCCGCATTGAATCGCACCGGTCTCCACAAACGCCTGCTGCAGCGGATGAAGATTCCCCGGCCGGCCCATTACCTCGACCGTCTCAATTCGGTGGCCGGTGGCCTGAGCTGCAAGCATCACACACGTGTTGACCGCGCGCCCGTCGAGCAGGACCGAACAGGCCCCGCAGTCACCGGTCTCACAGCCGTGCTTCACACTCCAGAATCCCTCGCGCCGCAAGGTCGCAAGCAAGCGCTCGCCCGGATCCACCTGCACACGATGGGAAACACCATTGATTGTCAGCTCAAGCTCCATGGCTCGCTCCTTCTCCCAACGCAGCCGCCAGCGCCCGCCGCGCCAGCACGCCGGCCATCACGCGCCGATATTCGCTGCTGCCGCGGAAATCACTCGCGGGTTCGATACTCCATTGGACAACCGAGGCGGTCTCCTCCAAGACCTCGGCCGTTGTCTTGCCAACAAGTGTTTCCTCAACGTCAAAGAGCCGCACCGGCCGTGCGGCCACACCACTGGCTGCCAGCCGTAGCGTCGCCAATGTATCACCCTCCACCCCAGCAAGAGCACAAACCAGGACGATTGGCCGGTCGGCCGGCGTGCGTGCGACTCGCGCCGCGCCGGTTCCCGCCGTGCTCACCGGGACGACTACGCGCGTGATCAAGCGCCGCTCCTCCGGCATCCACTCGGCCAGGGGCACTTCGTAGCCGTCGGCCAGGTGCAGCCGTGCGTCGAGCACGAGCAATGCGGTCACCAATTCGGACTCAGGCTGGGCTGCGGCGATCGTGCCGCCGACCGTCGCCATCTGGCGAACCTGGCGGGGCGCCTCACGCTGTGCCGCCTCGGCCAGTAACCCGGAGGTTCCTTCGACCAGGGTCTGCAGTGTGATCATTGCGCCGATCGTCAACTCGCCCTCGGTCGCGCTCAGCTGGCCGAGTGGCAGCGCCTGGAGATCGACAACGACGGCTGATTCGGGGTGTGAGGTGCTGGGGGCTAACAGGTGAGTACCGCCTGCCAGAGACCGGCCGGCCGGTTCATCCAACCGCTCACGGGTATCATCCAACGAAGGGGGTCGAACATACTGTGAAACGTCGTCGTGGGTAGACACCATTGTCACAATCCTCGAATGGGAAGTTTCTTACATTAACGGCTGAGTGGAGTATAGCGAGGCCGGCCGGAGGCGGCAACCCCGAACCGGATGACTGAAACGGGCGGCGCGCCGCCCTGATGTCATTCCTTTCCTTCGGCGTAGTTGCTCCCTGAACCATCGCTCAGGAGACCCCGTTCGCGCAGGCGCTCCAGAACCTGGTCGGGGCTCAGCCCATGCTGGCGAGCGATCTCAAGCGCGCGGCTCTCCCCCACCGGTGGACCCGGCACGACCTGAAAACTGCGGCGTACCTCGCCATTGGCCGTAGCGGTGTCGGGTGGGCTGGCAACCAGGCTGACAATGGGCGCACCTGGTGTGGCCGCACTGAATGTCGGCGCCTCCCGTGCCAGTGCGTGCAGGTGGGTGACCAGAATCGTCCGTGCGCCGAGATGCTGGAGACCGCGCACCACTCCCCGCGCCAGTTCGAGAGCCTCCTCAGGGCTGGTCCCGCTGAGCGGCTCATTGAGGAGGATCAGGCTGGCAGGTGTGCCCCGGGTGAAGACCGACGCCAGGCGTCGGGCTTCGTCATCGAAATGGCCGAGCCCAACCGTGGGGCTCTCCCGGGTAACAAAATGGGTGAAGATCGCGTCGGCCGGGCTGAGGTTGGCCCGCTCCGCAGGCACCGGCAGCCCGGACTGAGCCATCACGTGGGCCAGGCCGACCGCGCGGGTGAACGTCGTCTTCCCGCCTCGATTGGGCCCTGTGAGAATCGCCAGGCGTCCGGCCTCGTCGAGGCGCACATCGTTGAGCACCATCGCCGCTGTTGAGTCGCGATCCAGCAGGCGCAGCACCAGGCTCACGTCGTAGAGGCCCTCCAGCACCGTCTGGCGCTGCTCGGCGGGGAGCAACGCTGGGATCGTGAGGGGCAGACCGGCTGCCTCGAGGCGCCACACCAGGTGGACCGCGCCCAGGTAGAAGGCAAGCTCGCCGTGGAGGTGCCCGAGAGAACTAGCGTTGATCCGGCTGTACCGCGCCACTCCGGCCGACAGTGTCTCGACCACGTCCGATACAAGCCGGCCGAGGTCGCGGAAGAGTTGGGCGGCGAAGGGGTCCGGCGCGTGGGGGTCGATCGAGCGCAACGGTGTCAGACCGGCCGTACTCGACTCGCCCAGCAGCCGACCGAGCAGTCCCTGCGGCCCGCTGAAGCGGAAGTCGTTGATCGCCACCAGCGTCGCGTCCGTCGGCCGCAGTTCACTATCGAGGTTGATCCCGACGGTGACGCTGGCGAGCTGTTCCAGTGGCCGCCGCAAGGCCGGCAGCTCGGCGGCCAGGCGTACGAAGGTGGCATCGCTCGCGATCGCGTCCAGTTCGGCGCATAGGGTCCGGAGCCCCGAGGAGCGGAGTGGCACAGCGGCTAACGCCTTGTGGAGCGCCACGACGGTCGTCACGTAGAGGTCCAACTCTCC
>DOUV01000262.1 GCA_003520455.1 Chloroflexota bacterium
TGACGATCCAGGCGGAGCGGTGGTGGCTAGGGCTGTTCGGGTGGATGGCCAGGGCGAGCGGCGGGGGCCTGGACCTGACGATCCAGGCGGAGCAGTGGTGGCTGGGGCTGCTCCGATGGATGGCCGCGGCGCGAGCCTGGATCTGACGATCCAGGCGGAGCGGTGGCGCGGGGGGTGAGCCGTTACGGTTCAACCTTCCAACCTTCAACCAACCTTCAACCAATCTTCAACCTTCAACCTTCAACGGCCTTCAGCCTTCACTTGCCCACCTGGAAACGTGCGCATGAACGCGATTGAAACGCACCATCTCACGAAGCGCTACAACGGGTTGACAGCGGTGGATGATCTCAGCCTGACCGTTCCGCAAGGCGCGTTGTTCGGATTCATCGGACCCAATGGCGCGGGGAAGACGACCACGCTGCGGATGCTGGCGGGCCTCCTGGAGCCAACAAGTGGCGAGATCATTCTGGCGGGCGAGCCAATCACGCGCAACCCTGGCGCCGCGCGTTGGGTGGTCGGCTACATGCCCGATTTCTTCGGGGTCTACGAGGACATGAAGGTCTGGGAGTACCTGGACTTCTTTGCCCGCTGCTACGGGCTTCCCGACGCCCGCCGCCGGTCGGTTGTCGAGGAGTTGCTGCATCTGGTGGACCTGGACGACAAGCGCGAGGCCTTCGTCGAGAGCCTCAGCCGCGGTATGCGCCAGCGCCTCTGCCTGGCGCATGCCCTCGTCCACGATCCGCGGATCCTGCTCCTGGATGAGCCGGCCTCGGGTCTCGATCCGCGCGCGCGGGTGGAGATGCGCGAGCTGCTGCGCGAGCTGGGGCGGATGGGCAAAACCATCGTGATCTCGAGCCATATCCTCAGCGAGTTGGCCGAGATGAGTGATGCGATCGGGATCATCGAGCGTGGGAAGCTGCTCGCTGCCGGGCCGGTCGCCGAAGTCGTCGCCGCCGCGCGCAGCGGTAAGCTCCTGCGGATCGAGTTGCTGACGAGTGATGCCGAGACCCTGGCGGGCGCGCGAGGGGCTTTGGGCGATGTGCCGGGGGTGGTGGAGGTGTTCGATGTGGCAGGCGGGCTGGAGGTCGCTTTCAGCGGCGACGAGGCGGCCATGGCCGGTCTCTTGCGCCACCTGGTCGAGCATGGTGTGCCGGTGCTGCACTTCGGTGAGGCAACCAGCAATTTGGAAGATGTGTTCCTCCAGATCACGAAGGGCGAGGTGCAGTAATCAAATCGGTTGAAGGTTGAAGGTTAGAAGGTTGGGAGGTTGAAGGTTGAAGCAATGTGTTTTCGTGGCTGGATCTTTGTCATTCGGCGTGACTTCGGTGGACAACCTTCAACCTTCAACCTGTAACTCCCGGAGGGTTCATGATCTTTCGAGGTGTGCGCCGGGGCGGGCTTCGGCTCGGTGCGAATCCGATCATCATTAAAGAGCTGCGTAGCCGCATGCGGGGGCCGCGCGCTTTCCTGGTGCTGACGGGGTTTTTGCTCCTGCTTGCTGCTGTGACGTTCCTGCTCTACCGGGTGGTCCTCGAGACCGTCCGCTTCACTCCGGGGCCGCTGAGTGCGACTGTCGGCCAGAGTATGTTTGCCGGATTGGCGTTCTTCGAGCTCTTCCTGATCATTTTCATTACGCCGGCGCTCACGGCCGGCACTGTCAGTGGGGAGCACGAAGCCCAGACCTACGAGATGCTCGTGGCTACCCCGTTGCGGCCGGTCTCGATTCTGTGGGGCAAGTTGATCGCGGCGTTGAGCTATGTTTTTCTGCTGATCTTTGCCGCGGTCCCGCTCGCGAGCCTGGTGCTGATCTTCGGCGGTGTGACCATCCGCGATATGCTCACGGCCCTCCTCGTGCTGGTGGTCAGCGCCATCACATTCGGCACGGTTGGTGTCTTCTACTCGGCATTGCTGAACCGGACGGGGCGCGCTACGGTGCTGAGTTACCTGACTCTGCTGTTCTTCATCTTGGGCCCGCTCTTCCTGTACGTTTTTGTCGGGATCGTCCAGCAGCGGGAACCGCCGCGCGGTATCCTGCTGCCCAGCCCCTTCACGGCCGTGGCCTCAGTCATGGCCCCCAGCCAGAGTGGCGGCTTCTTTGGACCGTTGGGATTCTTCTTCGGCCTGATGAGCTTTGGGGTCGGCTTCGTCGATCGCCCGACGGCTGACCTGCGACCGATGTGGCACTTCACCCTTGGGTTCTACGTGTTGCTGACCGTGGTGCTCTTCGTGGTGAGCACGCAACTGATCAAACCGGTTGGGCGGCGGCTCAGTTGGCGCGCGGTGCTGGCCGGCCTGGCGCTGCTGCTGCTCCTGGGCGGGGTTGGCAGCTGGCTCTACCCGTTGAGCGAACTTCGCACGCTCTTCGGTGTTCCAGCAACGCTCGTGCCCATCCCGATGGACAGATCGGTGCCGGCGATGCCCGCTGCTCCTTATCCCGTGCCACTTCCGACGGCGACGCCTGCCGCTGCAGCGCCGGCCGTCCCCTATCCCGGACCAGAGCCACCTCCCACCGCGACAGCTGAACCTGCGCCACCGTCCGGCGCTTCCGGTTCCATGGGGCAAGGTGGCATACCCTCAACCGCCGAGTCGCCCACACTGGTCTCCGCACTCAGGAGCCAGCACTCGGTCCTCAGCAGTCGACAGGGGGAGGATTGATGGCGGCGCAACGAGACCTGAACCTGACCGAAGCCCAAGACAATCTCATCATCGCG
>DOUV01001056.1 GCA_003520455.1 Chloroflexota bacterium
GCACCGGCTGCGAACAAGACGTCGGAAGTCTGTTCCCTCCCCCCGCGGGATGACGGGACCGGGGCTCTAGAGTCTAAAGCGAGGGGTTAGCGGAGGAAGAAGCCCTGGCCCACTGGATCGTCGGGCTCGACGACCCATTGGCAGAAGCCGACGATGTGTGCCCGGCCGCTGACCTCCGGGATGATGGCCGGGAACTCGCCCACGGTCGTCTCTTCCAGCATGCGGCCGACGAAGCGGGTGCCGATGATGCTCTCGTTGACGAAGGCCTGCCCCTTGGCCAGGCGACCACGGGCGTAGAGTTGGGCCACCCGCCCGGCTGTGCCGGTGCCGGTCGGCGAACGGTCCACCTCGCGGTCGGCGAAGATGCAGACGTTGGCCTGATCGGCATCGGGGGCGTGCGGCGGGCCGTCGATGATCGTGCCGTAGATCCCGCGCAACTCCGGCTCGAGGGGATGGACCACGTCGATGGTCGCCTCGACGGCCTGCTTGACCTCGTCGCCGAGCTGGATCAGCGTGCGGTAGTATTCCGGTTGCACGGGCAGCCCTGCCTGGGCGCCGTCGAGATAGGCATAGAAGGCACCGCCGAAGGCCACGTCCACTGTCAGCCGCCCGAAACTGGAGGTCTCGATCTCGAGATCGCGGCGGTAGAGGAACGAGGGCACGTTGCGGAAGCGAACCTCGCCGGCCTTGCGCCCGTCCCAGGCCACGAGGGCCTCGACGAAGCCAGCCGGCGTGTCCAACCCGACGCGCGTCTCCGGAGACGTCGCCGGTACCATACCGGTGGTGACGGCCACCGTGGCCATGGCGATGACGCCGTGGCCGCACATCGTGCTATAGCCCTCGTTGTGCATGAAGATCACGCCCAGATCCGCCTCCGGCGTGACCGGCGGGGTGACGTAGCAGCCGTACATGTCGGCATGGCCGCGTGGCTCGTAGATCAGGGCGCGGCGCACGTGGTCCAGGTGCTCGCGAACCCAGCGGCGCCGCTCCAGGATCGTCGCGCCGGGAATCAAGGGAACACCGGCGGTGACGACCCGGAATGGTTCACCGGCAGTGTGCGAGTCGATAGTGGTGTAAGTGTGGCTGAATTCCATAATCTCGTCACGTTCTTTCGTTCCTACGAATTATCGCGAAAGTACTTACGTAAAAATCCGCCGGAGCAAATCAATAAACTTCGCTCCAAAATACTTCGCGCCGCCAGGGGGCTGAACGGCGAGCAGGCGCAGCGGGGTCGCGCCCTCGTTGATCACTGCCTGGACACGGCCGCGCGGGACGATGATGCGGTCGCCGGGCTGGATCGCGGCTTCCTCACTGCCAATGCTGAAGCGCCCCTGACCCTCGAGGACGAAGAAGACTTCTGCACCGTGGGCGTGCGGCATAATGCGGCCGCCGGGTGCGATCTCGATGTAGAGCGTTTTGACTCCATCGGTAGCACCCTCGGTGCCCAGGTCCTTGAAGCGCGTGGCGACGTGGTGCGGCGAGATACCCCAACCGGCGTCGACGACGTTGATGATCTCCACTACTGGAGTCCGTCAAGGTGACAGGTGTCGTTGAGCGTCAACAGGCGGCCTACCGCCACCGCGGTTGGATCGATGAAGGCGGTATCCAGTCGCACGCGGCTGATGGAGGCGTTCTCGATCTCGAGGCGCCACATCTCGCCCAGTGGGAGGTGCAGCACGTAGGCGAGATAGCTCTTGAGAGCACCAGCATGGAACACCAGGATCACCCGCTCGCCGGGGTGCCGGGCGATGATCATCTCTACGACGGCGGCGATGCGCGCCTGGAGGTCGGCGTAGCTTTCGGCGCCACCTCGGCGGACGTGCGTGTCGAAGCGCTTCCACGCAGCCCACTCGTCGGGAAAGCGGCGCTCGATTTCGGTGTGGGTCAGCCCACTCCACAACCCAAGATCAATCTCGCGCAGGCCCACAATCTCATTGAGCGGGAGGCGTAGGATCTCGGCGCTGGGCCGGGCTGTCTGGCGCGCCCGGGCCAGGTCGCTGCTGTAGATGGCGTCGAAGTGTCCCTCGCGCCGCAACCGCTCCGCAAGTGCCGCCGCCTGGCGGCGGCCCAACTTTGAGAGTGGGCTATCGTTATGCCCCTGAACCGTGCCACTGGCGTTGCCTCGGCTCTCTCCGTGTCGAATCAACCAGAGTTCGGTCATGTGCCGCATCTTAAGCAATAGCTGTGAAGGGAAAACGTGATGCGCGAATTCGTGCAGCGCGCATCACGCTCCCTCTTCCCAGGGAGTGAGGACGGTATCTGAATGGGGGGCGCGTCCTGGCCGTGGCTCCTCCCCCCGCGCCGCCAGGTAGATTCCGAACAGAATCAGCAAGCCGCCGACGACTTTTGATGGCGTGATCGGCTCGCCGAGCAGGAGGGCTGCCAGAATCGTTGCCCCCACCGGCTCGGCGAGCAGGGCGACGGCGACGAAGCTTGCGCTGAACCAGCCCAGAGCGTAGTTGTAGCTGCTGTGTCCGATAATCTGAGGCACCACCGCGATCAACACCAAGAGCGGGTAGGTCTGCGAGGAGTAGCCACCGAAGCGCTGTCCACTGGCCAGGGCCAGGGCGAGCAGCACCAGCGCTGCCACGCTGTAGCTGACGGTGATGTAGCCGAGGAGGGAGACCTTCCGGCGCACGCCGCGCCCCGCTAACAGGTAGAGCGCGGCCATCACCGCGCCGAGCAGTGCCAGACTGTCACCTCGCAACGCAGTGCCGGCCAGAGTGAAATCCCCCGCGCCGACGATGATTCCGCCGACCGTGGCCAGGACGATGCCGAGTGCCATCGCGCGTGTCAGCCGATCCTGGCTCACCAGCGGCGCCAGTACCCCAGCCCATAACGGGCTGGTGGTCACCAACACCACGCTGCTCGCCACGGAGGTCAGGCCCAACGAGGTGATCCAACTGATGAAATGGATCGCCAGGAAGAGGCCGCTGAGCGCGGACAGAGCCACATCGCGCCGGGTCAGGCTGCGCAGTTCGTCGCCGGCTCGCAGCACGCCCACCGGTACGATCAGCAGCGCTGCAATGCCCAGCCGCGCCGTCGCGATGACCAGGGCCGGCGCGTCAGTCCAACGAATCAGGATGGCCGCGACGGAGATTGCCACCGCGCCAAGGCTTAGGGCCAGGAAAACCCGCAGGGGAGGGGAATCGTGCATAGCGCGATGATAGCCGGGAGCGGGACGCGCGTCAAAGTCATGAGCGACCGCAGCGCGCAACCGGATTGCGTCTGCTGCGTATAATCAATCAGGGTCTCTCGACAACGGGAGGCCACCGGTTTGCCCTTCGATCGTTGTTCCACGTCACCTGCCTCCTGGTCCTGGCGGGATCACTCAAACGTTCGGCAGGCGAGGGGCGTTGCCCTTTCATCGTGGTCTGAGGGTCTGCGAAAGGCTGCCACCGTGGGCGTCCGCCCCGAAGGGCCCCGGCGCGACGCACGTGGACCAGTTGAGCAGCCCCGGTCCTGGCGGGGTTCGTCCATCATCCGGGAACGGTGCTATACTATACCCGTCTCGATCTTCAGAGGAGAGCGCACAATGAGACAGAAATGGTATGGCGGTGACCTGGGACTCCAGGCCCGCATGTTTATTACGCTGTTTCTTTTAGCGGCGGTGTACCTGGCCTTCATCGCGGCCATGTTTTACGCCGGCGCTGACACATTCACGATCATGCTCTTCGCGGCGGTCCTGCTGGGTGTGCAATACTTCTTCAGCGATAAGCTGGTCCTGGCTGCGAGTGGGGCCCGCGAGGTGACGCCGGACCAGGCACCGGAGCTCCACGCGATGATTGACCGGCTCGTGCAACAGGCCGACTTGCCCAAGCCCAAAGTGGCGATCATCGAGAGCAAAGTGCCGAATGCCTTCGCTACCGGCCGGAGCCCCAGTGCCGCGGCAGTTGCCGTGACGACCGGGCTGCTCAACACCCTCGACCGGCGCGAGGTTGAAGCGGTCCTGGCCCACGAGATGACCCACGTCAAGAACCGTGATATGACCGTTATCACCATCGCGAGTTTCTTCGCGACGGTCGCCCAATTCATCATGCGGATCGGGTTTTGGGGTGGCTTCGGAATGGGGCGGCGACGTCGGGGGGGCAATATCGCCGTGCTCTACCTCGGCTCGCTGCTGGTCTGGTTCATCAGCTTCTTCCTGATTCGGGCTCTGTCGCGCTACCGCGAGTTCGCAGCCGACCGCGGCTCGGCCCTCCTGACCGGTTCGCCGGCGACGCTGGCCAGCGCGCTGGTGAAGATCAGCGGGACGATGCAGCGCATCCCCGACCGGGACCTGCGCGAGGTTGAAGGGCTCAACGCCTTCTTCATCATTCCCGCCAGCGCGCGGCAGAGTCTGCTCGAGCTGTTCAGCACCCACCCATCGCTGGAGAAGCGGCTGGCGTACCTGGAGCGCATCCAGCGTGAGATGGAGCAGGTGCGGGCGTAGTCCTTTCAGCTCGGGCTGGCTGAACCGCGACCTCTGTGTTAGACTTCCTGGCGGGCGGTGGGTGGACAAACCTGCCGTCCGCTTTTGTCTTGCTCGTGATGAGCAAGAAAGTATAAGAGGGCCAACCAGACGATGCTCAAGTCCCTGCGCGATCTTTTCTCGGCCCTGTTGGGGCGCGGCACTGGCCCGGTAGGGAGCCACAGCGAGCCAATCTTCGCGATCACCACGGCCACGCTCACCCTCCAGACCACCTTCGACCTGACGCCCACCGGGCGGGCCTGGCTGGCCTTTCGTCAGATCGAGAGCGGCCAGTTCCAGGATCTCGAGCGTGAGATCCGCGACCTGCTCGTGATCGGCGCGCGCGAAACCGGAACCAAGGTCGAGACGACGAGGGACAAGTATGGCTATGTCTGGGTCGTACTCACCGACCCGCAGTTCGAGGATCTGGTAACGACGATGCACCTCGCGAGCAGCACGCTGGAGGAGCAGGGCTTCGGCAAGGCGCTGCTCGCGGCGCTGTTCGCGTTCAAGCATCCTGAGCGGGGTACGGTCTACTTCGTCTACAATTTCAAGCGCGGAAGCTTCTACCCGTTTGTGCCGCGCGCGGGCCACACTCGTGATAACGCCTTCGAGCTACGGCTGAAGGGAATCATGCAGGGCGAGATGCCCATCGAGCAATCGCTCGAGCGCTGGTATCCGCTCTGGGATATCCCGGGCTGAGCCGTGCTCAATTCTGGTTGGCTACCTCGCTCGAATCAGGTCGAGGTGAATGGCCGTGGCACTCTCAAGAAGCGAGGCCACAAGAGAAACCCCGGTGCCGATAGCCACCGGGGCTCCTTCGAGAGTGTGAGGTGAGACGCCGAGTACCGCCCGTGCGGAGAGGCACAGGACGAGATTTTCTTCTATTTTCCCTCGCCCGGGTCACCGCCGGGCGAACCGGACAGGGTGGCTCGCAGCGCTGGTGGAGGGCGGTTTTCGGCGAGTGGCTGTGCTTGCCGCCATCTCCCGGCCGAGACGTTTCGGCCGGTGAAGATCTGGGACGAAACCCGCTCCACCAGGGACCGGACCAGGGAGTCGCGCCCCACAGGGAGCCTGGACGCCCTTCAACCTGGGTCAGCCGGGGACCAGCCCCTCGCCGGCAAAGAGGCTGCGGGCCTCGTCCAGGGTGATGTCGGGCGGGGGGAGGATGGTGTCGGACTCTTCCAGGGTGTCGGGCGGTAGCAACTCGCCGTTCTGGCGGACGTAGTCGAGCATATCGTCGAACAGGGCGCGGAAGCTCTCCTCGTCACAATCGGCGATGATGTTGACCAACTCATTGTCCAGGATGTTCAGGGCATCAAGGTGGACGCTTTGCAGGCGGTACTGGCCTTCGGATGAGATACGGACGATCACGCGTTCTCCTCCCCAGATGACGTCTGGCGCTTCAGCTCTTCCAGTTCAGCCTCGATTTCGGGTGTGGTCGTCTCGGGGGCGCCGGCCGGCAAGCGCTTCGCCTCGGTGGGCTGGCCAAGCTGCCGCTTGAGGGCGTTGAGCTCCTCATCCACCGAGTGAGTCATCGAGAGCTTCGCCAACTCGCGGTCGAGGACGTCCCCACCGCCGGTGTAGTCTTCGAGCGTGCCGGCCGCGACGAGCTCGTCAATCGCGCCCGCGCGAGCGCGCATCTTCTCGACCCGATCCTCGGCACGCTGAATGCTGAGTCCGATATCGGCCATCTCTTCGGAGAGGCCAGTCGCCGCCTCGCCGATGCGCACCTGGGCCTCGGCGGCACTGTATTGAGCCTTGATCGTCTCTTTGCGGGTGCGGAAGGCCTCAACCTTCATTGCCAGACGGGTCTCGGCCTGCTGGAGCTTCTGCTGCTCGGCCTCAAGCGTCTGGACCTGGTTTTGCAGGTCGCCGAGTTGCATTTGAGCCGCTTGCTTGCGCTGCAGGGCCAGCCGGGCCAGGTCTTCGCGCCCGGCTGCCAGCGCCTGGCGGGCCTGGTCGTCGAGCTTGTTGACGTTCTCCTGAAGTTTGGCCGCTTGAAGCTCAAGCCGGCGCCTCGAAGTGGTGACCTCGACGATGCCGCGCTTGACATCCTGGAGCAACTGCAACTGTCGCTGATACGAATAGTCCAGCGCCTGAGCGGTGTCCTCGCTGCCCTCGAGCAGCGCGGACATCTTGGCGCGGATCATGGCGAAAAATCTGGACAATAAGCCCATTTGCATGCATCCTTTCTCTCACGATGCTGCCCGGTCGGACCGGCATCATGATAGCAAAAATGAAGCTCCCCGGCAAAGCCCGGCGTGGAGGCTCCGTCTCGAGGTCAACAATGGCGCCCACTCCGAAGTCATCCCCAGACAAACCTGTACCTACGCATTACGTGCCGCGGCGCGTCAGGTTGCAGGCGGTCATATTTCTGCTCCTGGTCCTGCTTCCTGTGCTGCTGTACTTTCTGGCCCAAGCCGGTTATGATCGTTTGCTCTGGTTCGGATTGGCTGCAATGGTCGTGATCATGATCATTCTCGTGTTCCAGCGATAGTCCTCTTCAGCAAGGGAGCTCTTATGTTCCGCCCGTCCACCTTCTCCATCGTCGCGCATGACCCTGCGGCGCACGCCTGGGGCGTTGCGGTGCAGTCCAAATTCATCGCCGTCGGCGCCGTCGTGCCTTTTGCCGAGGCTGGCGCCGGCGCTGTTGCGACCCAGAGCTTTGCCAATACCCGCTACGGTCCCCTCGGCCTGGCGATGATGCGTCAGAGCCTTTCGGCCGAGGAGACGCTGGCGGCGCTGCTGGCCGGCGATCCTGGCCGCGAGCGCCGCCAGGTTGGCCT
>DOUV01000538.1 GCA_003520455.1 Chloroflexota bacterium
CGGGGTCCCGGCCACGGGCGCCGTCGCGGCGATCCCGGCGACCAAAGGGCCAGAAGTGGTGCCCGAGTGGCTGCTTGCCGCCGGTACGGGAGTGATGGGAGCGACGTTGGGTCCGCAGGCGGCGAGTACGAGTGCCAGGATGATCAGGGCCGGGAACAAGAATTGGGTGTAACGTTTCATCGTGAAGATGACTCCTTTTGTCCCTCGAACGGCCTTATTCTCGATTCGGGACTCGATATCGATGCGGCCGAACGAGTGAGTCCGACTAAGCTTTACCGTAACACCCTTTACTATACCGGCTCGCCCTGAAATCGGGATGAACAATGGCGCCTCACGCCTGAAAAACCCCTGGAAAAAAAGAAAGGTTGCCGCGGCGTAATTCTCCCGGCGGTGGGTAGTCAGCAGTGATCCGACACGGCCAGCCAAAACAGAGCCGGTAATGGAAGATCGCCGGCCACCCTCGTTGCCTTTCAGTGCTCCGAGAGTGCCGGCGGTCGGGCGATGAATCTCGAATACCGGAGATCAATCTCGCGTGACGAGGATTGGTAACCCTCCCGCTCTCGTCTTGGGATATGGGGTAGAGGATTGAGGTCAAAGATCCCTGAAAGGGGGAACTCACAGGAACTCGGGGAGCCTGAGGGGACCGGCGCAACCGGTAGTCAGGGCAGGTGCCGAGGAATCACGATCAGGCTGCAATAGAGGCGGTAGAGCAAGGCTGCGAACGTCAGCGACCATGCCAGGAGGGCAATGTAGACGAAGTACCGCGGAAGGAAAACCAGGAACGATAAATCGGCCGCCTTGGCCAGCTGCAGGGTAGATGCTGTGTACATACCCAGGGGGAAGACCATTCCCCAGTACTGAGGATCGTAGACCAGCGGGAAACGCTTGTACAGATGGCGCCACACCCCCAAGATGAAGAGCAGCGGAATCCACCAGGTGCCTGTTGCCCAGAAGAAAAGCGTGAATCCTTTCAAAAAGGGCGTGAGTTCCTCGAGGAACGCCCATTGATGGGCATTCAAGATGAGGGTCGCACCGGCCAATGTGGTGATGGCAACGGCGCCCATGTTGATCCAATATGGCGCGGTGAGGGTGGCCGTTGTGACCTCCAGGAAAGTAAACCGGTAGAAGATGAGTGTGATGATGGTGAGGTAGAGCATAGAGCCAAGCAGATACATGCTGAACGTGAAAAACAGCACCACTTCTCGATAGATCGGGTAATGGGATGCCAGGAGTGTTCCCAAAATGGAGACGGACTGCGTGGCGACCGTCGCAATCAGCCAGGCGCCGTTGATGCCGGTTTCCAGAGATGGTTTCGATTCGCGCACCGTCACAGCGGTGAAAAACGAGTACATCACCAGGACCCAGAGCACGATGCCAAGAATCCATAGGAGGCGCGCTGAAGCAAGATCGCCACGCAGAATCACGAATTGGCTTCCGAGAACACAGGTGGCCGTCACCACGGTGAAAAAACCCGGTCCCCGGCCGTGGTCTGTGAGGTCGGCCAGCAGCCTGGGGAGATACCAGAACAGGCGCAGGAGCGTCAGGAGCCAGAGCACGCCGTAGGCAGCGATATTGATCGCCAGCAACACCCACGCCACCGGCTTCATTCCCAGGAGATAAGTCGCGATCGAGATAATGCCGGTCGCCATGACCAGGGCAAAGTAGCCCGGGAAGAGGTTGGCGACTCCCTGCTGGATCACACGGCGTCGAGAATCAAAGTTCATAGAATCAGGGTAATCGGTTTGCAAGCTGTGGTAGTCAACGATGGACGGGCGTTCCGAAGCCAAGGGGGCTGCGGGCGTGTTCGCTCTACCAGCCACCGACCCGGGGCCGGCGGCCGAGGACCCGCAGCACCAGGAGCCCGCCGAGGAAGATGAGCCCCGAGATCAGTGCCAGCCATAGAACGTCGCTCCCGTTGCCGCCTAGATAGAGCTCGAGCGCCACGGTGAGCAACCAGAGTTGGACGCCCATCATCAAGATCCCGATCATGAGCATCGCCAGGATGATGGCTTGCTGGCCCGGCGACGGCGGACGAGGTTCCCCGCTCTCGTACTCGGAGAGGCGCGAGCGATGGGGCAACGGAACGCGAGTCGGAACGGTTGGAGGCATCTCACCCCATTCCTGGCCTCTGATTCCCGGTACTTGATCGTTGCTCATCAGGGGACCTCCTCGACCGCGATGAGTGTATCCCCCTCTCGTCGCAGGAGGATACGCGGCAGGCGGCGCTGGGGGGGGCCGGCGACCGGCTCGCCGGTGCGCGGGTTGAAGACCCCCTCGTGGCAGGGGCAGAAGAGGCGATCGCGCTCCGGCTGGTAGTAGACGGCGCAGGAGAGGTGGGTGCACTTCTGGCTATAGGCCACGAACTCGCCACCCGGCAGGTGGAGCAGCATGGCCTGGTCATCCGGCTCGGGGTAGTTGAAGTAGAAGGCCTCGCCCAGCGGGACCTCGTCAACCTGAGCGACGGGCTGCGGCGCCCCTCGCCGGCGAGTGCCGAGGCGGCCGAGAATGGCGAGCACGGCCGTGCCGGCGAAGAGCGCTCCCGAGGCCCACACCGCAAGCTGGAGCAGCTCGCGCCGCGAGACCAACTCGTCCGTGTCCCAGTGGTAGGGGAACTCGGTCCGCCAGCGACTCGGCGTCGCCGGTGCTGTGACGCCTTCGAATGGTTCAACCGGCCGACGTTCACTCTCGGTCATAAGACCCATGCCTCCTCGTGGCTCACTCCGGCGGGGGGAAACTCTGCCTCTGCCTCCTTCAGGAGGGCGACTATGTCAAGTGCGGGAAGTTCTTCGGGCAAGACGTGATAGACCCGAGTCTGGACGGGCTGAGCCCCAAAGATGGTGAGGTTCACCGGCCGACCACAGCGCTGACCGATGAAGTCCTCATAATCGCCATACCAGATGGCCTGGGTTGGGCAGGCCTGAGCGCACCAGGGCTGGAGTCCCTGCACTGTGCGGTCATAACAGAGGTTGCATTTCTTCATCAGGCGCGCCTTGACATCGAACTTGGGCACACCAAAGGGGCAGGCGTAGACGCAGTTGCGGCAGGCGATGCAGCGCGAGGGATCGGCCTGTTGGACGACCCCCTCGGGCGTGATCAGGATCGCCTGGGCCGGGCAGACCTGGGCGCAGGGTGCCACCGGGTCCTCACAGTGCATGCAGACTGTCGGCTGCGTGGCGACGCTCCAATCCCGGTCGATAAAATCGACCATGACCATGCTCTCGCCCTTGTGTGAATCGCACTCGCGACAGGCCGCCTCGCAGGCGCGGCAGCCGATGCAGCGCGATGGGTCTACAAAGAGTGTCTTGATCGCCACAACGTGCTCCCTCTACAAGCAGCCCGGCGGTTGCCTGTCCTGACCGCCAGGTCAGGGAAACTGCGGCTGGAGGCCTGCCCCCCGACAGGGTGCCCCTCATGCAGGGTCGGCGTCAGGGGGCGCCCCTCGGGGCGGGCC
>DOUV01000827.1 GCA_003520455.1 Chloroflexota bacterium
TTCCAGAATCCGTTCAACCAGATCACGGGCGCGCGCCTGACCGTCTTCGAGGAGGTGGCCTTCGGGCTCGAGAACCTGGGCGTCCTGCGCGACGAGATGGTCCGCCGCGTCCAGGCCGTCCTGGAGCGGCTCAAGATCGGCCATCTGGCCGAGCGTTCGCCCTACGCCCTCAGTGGAGGCCAGCAACAGCGGGTGGCGATTGCCAGCATCCTGGTGTTGGCGCCGCAGGTGCTCGTCATGGACGAACCGACGGCTCAACTCGATCCGGTTGGGACCGGCGAGGTGATGGACGTACTCGCCGACCTGGCGGAAGCGGGCGCGAGCGTCGTGCTGGCCACCCACAAGCTCGCCCAAGCGGCGCCGTTCGCTCAGAGCGCGCTGCTGCTGGAGGAGGGCCGTCTGGTCCGGCACGCCGCTGCTGCCGAGGTCCTGGCCGATCCGCTCCTCGACGAGCTGGGCGTGGAGCGCCCGGCGCCGGCTCGTCTGGCCCAGCACCTGGGCTTGCCGCCACTCTGGCCGGTGACTGTCGAGGACGGGCTTCCATACTTCCGTGCCGCCCTGCGCTCGCTGCCCGCACCGGAGAGCGGCGGAGATAGATCATCAGCCCCACGGTGGGCACCTGGGGGCCAGGCAGGGGGCGCAAGCGATCGAACCCCGCACCCCACGCCGCAACCGCTCCCGTCGCTTTTGCATCCCCATCCAACACCGGTTGCGCTCGACGAGGTCCACTTTACGTATCCCAGTGGGGTCGAGGCCTTGCGCGGTGTCAGCCTGAGCCTCGAGCCCGGAGCGATCACCACACTCATTGGGGAGAACGGGGCCGGGAAGACAACGCTCAGCAAGCTGATCAACGGGTTGCTCCGCCCGACCGCCGGGCGTGTCCGTGTCGGCGACTGGCTTGCGGCCGACCACCCCGTCAGCGATCTGGCCCACCGTGTGGGCTACGTCTTCCAGAACCCGGACGAGCAACTCTTCAAGAGCACGGTTTGGGATGAGGTTGCCTTCGGGCCGCGCAATTTGGGACTGACCGGCCGCCGGCTGCAGCAGGCGGTGACGCGGGCCCTGGAACTGACCGGGCTAACCGCTGCTGCCGAGGTTCATCCCTACGATCTCCAGCTCGCCGAGCGCCGCTGGGTGGCGATTGCCTCAGTTTTGGCGATGGAACCCCCGGTGATTATCCTGGATGAACCGACGACGGGGCAGGATCGGCGCGGACGCGAGCGCCTCGCGCGACTCCTGGATCGGCTGCGCGTTGCCGGTCACACGTTGCTGGCGATCACGCATGACATGGACTTCGCCGCCGAGCAGGCCGACCTGGTGGCGATGATGGCCGACGGCCGGGTATTGACGGTCGGCCCGCCGGGTCAGGTCTTTGCCGACGCCACCCTGCTGCGGCAGGCCGGGCTCGAGTCGCCGCCTGTTGCTCGCCTGGCCCACGCACTCAGCCTGGGCTCTCAGATCGTCACTGAGGCCCAATTCGTGGCGGCGTGGGCAGGGCGGTGGGAGTAGCGGGTCGCGTGACGGCCGGTGGCTGATTTGAACCATGCCAACCTGATCTCCAATCGCTCATATTGGTGGAGCGTGGGCGAGCGCGTCGCGCTCGCCCACGCTCCACACCCTATTCCGTATGAGCGTCTCCAATAATCGAATCGTGGCCCCGGTTGAGGGTGGGCCGGCGATGGCCGTCGGGTTGGACTCTAGCTTCGGTCTGAGGCATACTTAGGCCGCAGCAGCTCACGTCCGGCTGCCTGACGACGCGTCACGATGGATGGTCGTTGCACCATCACCAGTTCGCGGGATTCTTTTCGTTTCGCTGTTGTGCATTGCTTGCGAGCAGGTCGCGGCCGCCCGGCCGCCCAGTGTAGAGCGAGTCCCACCCGGCACCTGCTCCGGTACAATTCTACTCCTCCTCTTACGCCAGCATCCGGCACCCGGCCGTGTCCGCCGGACCCCCGGCGCCCTGCCTGAGCGCTCACACGACAATGGAAACAATCAGCGTTTTCCTGTGAAGGGAGGGGCCTGGCGCACGGCTGCCTCAAGCAAGCACCCTCAATCGCCGTGGATCGTTCCGATGATTCGAGCGCCGGGCTTCCATTGGGAGCAGGTTCTTCCATTGCGAGCAGGTTAGGGTCCCAGCGGAGGCGAATCATGGTAGAGGACGCCCGGCCACGTTTTCTCCCAACCTCCGACGCCGTTCCTCCTCTCACCGTTCGCCCTGTTGATTGCTTGTCGGTACCGGCGCCCTTCGGCTGGCGTCGTGACCCGCATTGACGGCCGCGTAGCCTGGACTGAGTAGCGTGCTCACCTCGCCGGCACCCGCCATCCGCGGTGATGGATGGTACCGCGGATTGGTTCGTATTTCGAGAGAAAGGGTCACGCGACCCTTGAAAGGAGACCACATGCGACCTGTCAGCTTGTGGTACTTGCGGGCATCTTTTTGCCTTGCACTCCTCTGGTTTGTGCAACTTCCCCAGGGAGAGCTAACGTCGGCTTTTTCTCGGGCAGAGAACTCTATTCGCTACGGAGAGTTTCTGTCGGCCAGGATTGCGACACCTGGCGAAGTGCAGAAATACACCTTTGAGGCGCAGCCCGGCGAGGTGGTCACCCTCATTTTGGAGAATCAAACCTCCGGTGGGCTGGCGTTGGCTCTCTACGATCCCAGCGATCAGCTGGTCACGCGCTCAGTGGGCCCGGGGGATCGCGAGTTGGTGAACGTCGCGCTGGCCCTCCCGGGTGGGTATACAGTCCGGGTCACCGGCCAGGAGGCTGCCGTCGGAGACTACGAGCTGGGCCTCTTCTCCAACGCGAGCCTGAGCGTGCTCACTCCAACCACCATCGGACCGGGTCAGGTGGTCGGGCACCGCTTTGATGTCGAGGGAGCCTATGCTCTCTTCAGCGTCCCCGGCGCGGCAAATGAAGTCCTCACGCTCTTCATCGATACTCGTCTCAACGGTGGCCTTGAGGCGCGACTCTTTGGCCCAGACGGGCGCCAGGTTGCCGCACTCAACCAGGCTGACGCCGCTGATGACCTGCTGCTCGAGAGTCAGCTTTTGCCTGCGAGCGGCACCTACTTGTTGTTGGTCAATCCTCACGGTTCCAGCACTGGCGATGTCGTGGTGGCAGCCTACGCGGGCTCAGAGTACAGCCACTCGATGCCCGCGGCCATTGGCGCTGGCGAGTTGCGAACCGGGAGCCTGGGCGTCGGTGAGCAAGCATTCCTGCGTTTCGCAGGGATGGCAGGCGAGCGAGTGGTGGTCCACGCCGACCACTGGGCCGGCGGTAGCTTCTATCTCCGGCTCTTTGATCCCCTCGGCATCCCGCTCGCCAGTCGGCTGGCGCCCGCGGGGAACGGTGTTGCGGAATTGGAGGCCACGTTACCCGAGGATGGCGACTACCTCGTCGTCTTCGATCCCTACCGTGATGTCGTCGGTGAGTACACGGTTGCCCTCTACGGCACGCCGGCGGGCGTCGAGCCGACGCCTACCCTCATTGCGCCGGGCGAGAGCGCGAGTGGCTCCGTGGAGGAGGCGGGTCAACAGGCACTCTACACCTTTGACGCAGCGGCCAATCAGGAGGTCACCCTGGCGGTCGACAACAATCTCAGCGATGGCCTGACCCTGCTGATGATCTCGCCCTCGGGCGAGGTGGTCGGCCGCGATGAGAGTACCAGCGCTGGAGCCGATCAGCTTCTCATGACCTACACTCACCAGGCCGGCCGCTACCTTGTGGTGATCACGCCGCGCCATGGTGCCACCGGCAGCTACCGGCTGGCCTTCTATAGCCAACCGAATGAAGCAGTTGGTGCTGTCCCGCTCGACTACGGGGATACGCTCGCCGGCACCGGAAGTGACTCGGGCGACCACGGAATCTATCGCTTCGATGGCCGCGCCGGTCAGACGATAACAGTCTTTGCGGACAGCGCCCTGGATGGGGGGTTCGATCTACGCCTCTTCGATCCCAACGGCCAACTCATCGCTGATCAGCAACGTCCCGATCGTGGTGGCAGTGCGGTGCTCGAGAACGTCACCCTTCCCATGAACGGGGCCTACCTCGTCGCTCTCGACCCGGTCCTCGGTGCCACTGGCGCCTGGGAAGTCACGGTGTACAATACGGCCGGCACGAACGTCATCTCGCCGAAGCCGCTTGTCTACGAGGTACCTGCAACGAGTTCGATCAGCAAGCCGCGCGGACAGGTTTTCTACCGTTTCACCGGTACCCAGGGTGACGAGGTTTCCGTCGATCTGGAAAGCGCGCTATCGGGAGGTGTTGCCGTGCGGCTGATTGCCCCGACCGGCCAGCAGCTTGCGGCGCAGGCAATCCCTACGGCTGAGCCGACCGTTGCACTGGAAAATATCGTGCTGCCAGTGACGGGCGAGTACCTTATCGTCGTGGATCCGCTGCATGAGGCCACCGGCTCGTTTTCTGTTGAGGTGACGCGGGATGGGACTGTGGATGTCTCTCCCAGCCCGAGCGACTATGTCGTGGCAACGAGCCCGGCCGGGCGGCGGGCCGCCCGCGGGCAGAGTGTCAGCTACGAAATCGCGCTCGCCCCGCGCGACGGCTTCTCGGGACCGGTCGAGGTCCAGTTCGATCCAACCTCGACGCCTCCCGATGCCAGTATATTCCTTGATGAGAAGCCCATCACGCTCCCCGGGAGCGTCACCCTCACGGTGTATGTCGGCGCAGCCACGCCGCGCGGTGATTACGCCCTGCGTCTGGTCGCCACGTCCGGATCATCGCAGCAGGGCCTGTCCCTCAAGTTGCACGTTCTGGGCCGCCTCGATTGGGTTGTCACGCCGTCGGTCGCGCAGGTTGCCGCCGGCCACGCCATAAGCTTGCAGGGTCTCCTGGCCCACGCCGATGGTGGCAGTGGCACGATCATCCTCACGGCTGACCCGGCGACCGTTCCACCGAATGCGAGGATCGCATTTGCGCCCACCGTTCTCACGACAGGCAGTGGGAATATCACCGTCACCGTCCGAACCGCCCCCACTACGCCACCCGGCGATTACACCCTCAAGCTGCGGGCGACAGTTGACAGCGACCTCCAGTCCATCGCACGGGTGCTCTTGCGCGTGCGACCGCTGACCGCCGGCCCGGATCCACTCATCTTCCTGCCGCTCCTGAAACGGTAGGTGCCGGCAGCCGACGGAGTGCCCGCCAGGTTCTTCGCCCCGCTCGTGGACTCGTGGCCTTGCAATTGTGGAGGCGCGAGCCGCATGCTATACTCGAAACGGGCACACAAGCTCTCCTGGCCTGGCGCGGCGAGGGTTGTGGCAGTATGGCCGGTCGCTGGATCGGCGGTTAGTTGGCCGTGTACAGGCGGAGGAGCGGGGTGGTCCTCGAGAGTGGAGGCCTCGTCTCCAGGCTCACGATCTTCGATGATATCGAGCGCTTCGACCGCGTGGCCCAGGCGGGGTCTTCGGTCCCTGCGTCTCGTTCGTGACGGCCGGTCGTTCCTGGGAGGCGAGCGAGATCCACAATGGAGTAGGCTGCGGCTACTCCTCGTCGACCTTCACTGAGTGGAAAGTGCCTTGCGCGGGTTGGAGGCGTCGCTTCCAGCGCGCCAACATCGAAACAGACGAGCAAGTGCGCCGCTAGCCTCATCCCCTCCCGCCTCATTACGTCGCCATCTCGCACCTTGACCTGATGCGCCGGCGCGGCCGGGTGTTGGTCTACCTGGTCTCGCTGGCGCTTGTCGCGCCTACGACGCTCGCGGCGCTCTGGTTGCTTGCGTGGGTGGACGAACGGCGCCCGGGGGTCCTGGGGGGTGACATCGGCGGGGGGGTGATCCTGGCTGGGGCGGCCGGACTTGTGCTGCTTCTCGCGGCCCACGAGGCAATCCACGGGGCATGCTTCGTCCTGTTCGGCCACCGGCCCCGCTTCCGGTTCCGAGGCGGGATGCTCTTCGTCGAGGTCGGGTACGGCCTCCTGGCCCGCGATGAGTACCTGGTGGTGCTTCTGACGCCGCTCGTGCTTCTGACGGGAGCGGGCTTGGTTGCTCTCGCCTGGGGACCGCCACTCCTGGCGCCACTGGTCGCGAGCCTGTTGATCATCAACGCTGTTGGTGCGGCGGGCGACCTGGTGGCCGCCGGGCTGTTGCTGCGTGTTCCTCGCCGCGCGCTGCTCCAGCAGACGCCCGGCGGGCTGTGTGTGTATCATTATGATGGGCAACGAAGACCACTGTAAGCCTATTCCTGAGTGGACGCTCGCGGGTGTCCGCTCGAATCAGATGAGTTGAGAGGAGAATCTATGATGCCAAAGACGATCGGCATTTTGACCGGCGGCGGTGATGTTCCCGGCTTGAACCCCTGCATCAAAGCGGCTGTCAACCGGGCGATCGCTGAGGGCTACAACATCCTCGGTCTTCGTCGAGGGTGGGCTGGCCTGCTCGAGTTCAACCCGGACGACCCGGGGAGCTTCGAGAAGCACATCATCCCTCTGGATAAGAACCGCGTGCGGACCATCGATCGTACCGGGGGCACCATGCTGCATACGAGCCGCACCAACCCCAGCAACGTCAAGCCCAAAGATGTCCCCAGTTTCCTCAGGGATCCAGAGCACCCGGAAGCTGAAGCGCAAGATACCCGGCCACGGGACTTTACGCCCCACGTGATGCGCAATATTGAGCACCTGGGCATCGATGTGTTGATTCCTATTGGGGGCGACGATACGCTCAGCTATGGCGAGCGCCTCCACCGTGAGGGGGTCCCGGTGGTGGCGATCCCGAAAACCATGGACAACGACGTCTACGGCACCGATTATTGTATCGGTTTTGGCACGGCCGTGACCCGCAGTGTGCAATTCATTCATCAGTTGCGGACCAGTGCAGGCTCCCACGAGCGCATCGCGGTGATAGAGCTGTTTGGCCGCAACAGTGGGGAAACGAGCCTGATCAGTTCCTACCTGGCTGGCGTGGACCGGGCATTGATCTCGGAAGTGCCCTTCGACCCGGAGCGTCTGGCCGAGTTGGTGATGCAGGACAAGCGCGCCAATCCCAGCAACTACGCCATGGTGACCATCAGTGAGGGCGCCCACATAATCGGCGGCAAAGTTGTGGAGTACGGCGAGACTGACGCCTACGGTCACAAGAAACTGGGCGGGATTGGCCAGATCACCGCTGAGGCGCTGAAGCAACTCACCGGTCAAAACACTATCTATCAGCAACTTGCCTATTTGATGCGCTCCGGGGCTCCGGACGCCCTCGACCTGATGGTCTCAGTCAACTTTGCCAACATGGCCATCGACCTTTTGCGGAACGGCGCCAGCGGCCGGATGTGTGCCCTGCGGGACGGAAACTACACCCATGTTCCGATGAGCATCGTCACGAGCGGTGTCAAGCGGGTCGATGTAGACGAACTCTACGACGAGCGAGCCTACCGGCCCAAGGTGCGCCATGTGCTGGGCAAGCCCATGTTCCTATACTGATTGCTGACAGGAGGCGCGCCGCCTTCATCCTGAGGGCGGCTCATTGACGAGGTGCGATGCACCTGCTCCTACAAACGCGCCCGATCGGGGGGATGAGGTGGCCCGCCCCGGCCCAGCGGTCTCGGGTGGCAGGTGCGTCGCACCTTTTCTGCTCGACTTTTGAGTGGCCCTCGTATTGTTGGCGAATTCGTAGAACGTTGCGACGTCCGGTTCACAGAAGGCTTCTCAGCATCAGCAGGGTGTTGCTGACGGCCCGGGCCGCCGCCGGCTTGCCGTGGACTGTGGCATTCAGCGCGGAACTCCCATCCCACGACTGTCCCTGAGTTCGTGCTCACCCTTCAAGAGTCTTGGCACAGAATGTGTATGGCGGAAGGAATGAGACCAGAAAGGGGGCATTCATGATCCAGGAATTGTGGGAAACGATCCGCTGGCTGCTCGGATCAGGAGTGGATCCACAGACACGGACTCTCTGGCAGGTGACACTGCGTGCGATTGTTGCCTACCTTGGGGCACTGGCTATGGTACGCCTGGGCGACAAGCGCTTGCTGGGCAGATTTAGCGTCTTCGACACCGTCCTTGCCGTCATTCTTGGCTCGATGGTAAGTCGTGCGATCAACGGCTCCGCGCCGCTCGTCGGGACGCTGGGGGCAGGCCTGGCGCTCGTGACGCTGCACTGGTTCTTTGCCGAAATAGCCTTTCACATCGAGCAGTTCGGGGCCCTGCTCAAGGGGAGCGCTCGCATCCTCATCAAGGATGGTGAGATTCGGTGGAATGCCATGCATAGGAGTGGTATCACCGAAACGGACCTGGCAGAAGTTCTCCGCCTCCGCGGCAAACTCTCGAATCCTGCTGAGGTGCAGATGGCGTGCCTGGAGCGCAGCGGCGAGGTCAGTGTCATCCCTCGGAAGCACGAGCCGCGAGCCGTCGTTGAGGTTGCAGTGGAAGCAGGGGTGCAGACGGTGCGGATCGAGCTGTAGGTGGAAATGAAAGGAACGGGCGATGGGACGCGCAGTCTTTGTAGCCAACGATCCAAGGAACCGGACGGTGGGTCACCTTGAGAACTTGATCGCCGAGTTGCGGGGCGTGACTGACTGGACGCTTGGCCCCGATGGCGTCGTGACAATCGAATATGATGATGAGATGATCGGCGTAGCGACGATAGAAGAGGCGCTCGCGGGGCTCGGCTTCCGAGTAGAGCACGTCGCCGATGACCCGGAGGCAGGCGACGTCACACGCTGAGGGGGCGCGGGAGGCCGAGGCGACGGGGCGATGCGTTCGGAACGTGCATCGCCCCGGGCCGGGCATGCCCCACCAGTAGGCACGAGACGTGCCTGGCCCGCACGTTTAGGCCAGACGCCAGTCAAGTCTCAGCGCACAAACTCGAGGCTGAACGCTGCCGCGGGGGCGCACCGACAGATTTGAAAGGATCAAGGCCGATGGCCGACTGGTGGCGAGACCTCTATGAAGAGCTGTACAGTCTCCTGCCCGTCTCGGAGGACCGTGAGCGGTGGGTGGGTCGCGAAGTGGACTTTATCGAGGAGGCGCTTGGGTTAATGCCAGGGGCTCGGGTCTTGGATTGTGGTTGCGGTGAGGGCTATCACAGTCTCGAACTGGCCCGGCGCGGCTACGGGGTCACCGGGTTGGATATCAGCGGCCAGTTCATCGAAGGGGCCCGCGTTCGGGCCGCAGCCGAAGATCTCGCGGTCAACTTTGAGCAGGGCGACATGCGGCTGTTGGATGAGATTGCCGGTTACGATGCCGTGCTCTTCCTGGACGTGGCCTTCGGTATCTTCGACGACATCGGGAACCAGGTGGTTCTCGACCGGGCCGCGCGGGCACTGCGGGCCGGCGGTGGCTTGCTCTTGTTGGGCTTCAATCCCTACTACTGGGCCATGCACCCCCACGTTCAGCACTGGCGCGATGTCGACGGGCGAGACATTCTGCGCCGCTATCGATTCGATGCCGACCGCGGTCGTCTCTGCGACCAGATCACCGTCCTTGATACGGTGAGGGGGGAGCGGCGCGAGTTGGCCGAGCAGAGCCTGAGGGCCTACACCGTGCCGGAATTGCGGTGGATGTGTGCCGTCGCGGGCCTGGGCGAGGTGCGCGCCTACGGCGACGTCGGAGGCGGGGGCCTCCGTGTTTCCCGGCCTTTCCGCGCCGACCGCTCCTTCATGCTTGCGGTGACGGCGCGCAAGCCCCCGACTTGAGACCAAGTCACCTGGGGTGGGCGGCGCTCGAGACCGGCTTGGGAGTCGTGGGAAGCAACCTTCAAAGAGCCGTCAGTCCTCGTCCGTCGTCAGATCGGGCGTGTGGAGATCCTCTTCTTCCTGCCCTTCAACCAGCGCCCCGAGCTCCTCGTAGAATTCGTCCCCCTCGTCATACTCCATGTCGCTCATGAACTCCCCGTCGCCAACTTCGCCATCGCTCTCTCCGGCAATCGTGAAGATCGGTGGGAAGGGTGATTCTTCTTGTTTCTGATTCTCATCGGCCGCATCTCTGTCAGTTTCACGCGCCGGCATCTCAGCCTCCTTGGAATAGAGAGATGATCTCATTTGTGAGCGCCATGGGGCTCTCTCCAGTCTGAAGCAGGTTCTATGCCCTGAGACGGTGTGTCTTTTTCTGGAACAGTGGCGCGTAGGCGCCACTGTTCCAGAAATATGATCCTGGTGGCGAAATCGTCTCCAGGGAGGGTGAGCTGTTCGGAGTGCGCGCGGTTGCAGATTGCCA